>CAWVYD010000148.1:0-5024 GCA_963934185.1 uncultured Legionellaceae bacterium
GGCTGATAAGTTTTTCTACTTGGCTAGCGTAGTGGTTATAAGCAAGTACGGCTGGAATAGCAGCAAAAAGTCCCATCGCCGTTGCAATTAAGGCTTCAGAAATACCTGGTGCTACCATGGCAATACTGGCTTGTTGCACACTGCTCAATGCTTGAAACGCCGTCATAATTCCCCAAACCGTACCAAATAATCCAATGTAAGGCGTGGTAGAACCCACCGAAGCTAAAAAAGGCAAATGACGTTCTAAGCGTTCAATCTCTCGCGATGTTGAAATACGCATGGCGCGTTGAACGGCGTGCAACTGCGATGAAAAATCAACTGAGCCTTTATTATCAAGCGCTAAATATTCTTTAAAACCTGCATCAAAAATGCTTTCTAGGCCCATAAGCTTCTTTTTTGATTTTTTACTTAAGCCAGAATAAAGCCTGGTTAAATCTTCACATTTCCAAAAATCCGTTTCAAATGTTTTTAATCGATGCTTAGAAAATTTCAAATAATAGCCACGTTGAAAAATGCAGATCCAAGACACTACTGAGATCCCCATTAACAAAAGCATGACAAATTTAACGACGGCACCAGCATCTGAAAAATAAACAAATAACGATTCATTACCCATAAGTTACATCCTCTACATAAAAGGGATTATTAACATCCCTAAAAACAATATCTGACATTCGGCAAACTTTTTGCTGACTGTCTAAGGCGATGATTTTTACTTTAACAGTGGCGAGAACATCACCTGCCACTGAGACAATGCGTTGCTCAAAGATAGCCAGACTTAATTTTCTGCTGATCATATGAGTATGAACGATTAATTCGTCATCCAAATAAGCGGGCTTCAAGTAATCAATGCTCAAACTTCTTACCACCAACGACACCCCTTTCTGGTTAAGTGCTTCAAGTGAAATAGAGCGAGCTCGTAACCATTCCGTACGACCACGATCAAAAAATTTAACATAGTTGGCATGATACACCAAACCAAAATGGTCTGTATCTTCAACGTAAATTCGAAAAGGATGGTAATGCACGGTGTTATCCGCTATTTCGCCGGTCATAAACGATTCACCGCTCTGTCTCATTAAACGGCACACCAAAGTGTAGGTAACTAAGGCGCGTGGCAATACGGCCTCTCGGCGTTCGCATAATAAAACCTTTTTGAATTAAATACGGTTCAATTACATCTTCTAAGGTATTCTTCTCTTCACCCAGCGCTGCTGCTAAGCTGTCTAAGCCGACGGGACCGCCATCAAATTTATTTATAATGGTATCAAGCAACTGTTTATCCATTCTATCTAAGCCTTCATCATCAATTTCAAGCATGGTTAAGGCTATTTTTGCTATTTCCAAACTAATGGTGCCATCACCCTTAATGTCGGCAACATCACGTACTCGCCTTAATAAACGATTCGCTATTCGGGGTGTACCGCGTGAACGACGTGCCACTTCCATGCATGCGTCTTCATTCATGACCACATTTAAAATCATTGCTGAACGGCGCACAATTAAACTAAGTTCATCATTGGAGTAAAAATTTAAACGTTGAATAATGCCAAAGCGATCACGCAGTGGCGACGTTAGTAGCCCAGCTCGCGTTGTAGCGCCCACCAAGGTAAACGCCGGAAGATCCAACTTAATGGAACGCGCCGCAGGGCCTTCGCCAATCATAATATCCAATTGAAAATCTTCAAGTGCCGGGTATAAAATTTCTTCTATCACCGGACTTAAGCGATGTATTTCATCAATGAATAATACATCGCCCACCTCTAAATTGGTTAAAAGTGCCGCTAAATCACCTGCTCGTTCAAGCACTGGGCCAGAGGTTTGTTTAATCTGACCCGAGAGCTCATTTGCGATGATATTTGCCAGCGTTGTTTTACCTAAACCAGGCGGACCAAAAATCAAAACATGATCCAACGGATCGTCTCGCTTTTTAGCCGCATCAATAAAAATTCTCATTTGCTGACGCATTTCTACCTGGCCAATGTAATCTTTCAACAACAAAGGTCGAATACTGCGCTCTTTAGGCGCTTCATCTTCTAATACGTTACTTGAAATGATTCGATACTCTGTTTCGCTGTCTGTCATATAATAGTTACTTTAAAAGTTGGTTTAATAAATTAGCCAAACGATAGCCTGCAAGCACAATACGCTGCTCAGCAAGCTGCGTGTTTAAGTTAAGGTAAGCATCATTTGGTATGCTGTCAAACGGTAGTTGGTGCGCATCCATTGCTAGGGTATGACTTTCGATTTCCCATTTAGCAGGATCCATATCTTTCGCTTTGTCCGAAAAATAACTTTCCGGATAATCCAGTGTTATGAGCGATGCAATGGTATGAATGTCTTTAGGCGCGCTTACTTCATGCGAGAAACCCTTGCTTGGAAAAAGTGTTAAAGCGCTATCCCACAAAGCATGTAAATTTTTAAGCTGAGCCCCATTTTTTTCTATGTATGAAATTTTATAAGAATTCCCACCGCGGTCGCCATTAGGCACAAGTTTTGAATAATACTCTCCGCAATGCAATGGTTGATGAATGTCCCCTACAAAGTGAACTAAAAACGATAATGCGCGTGCCCTTGAATAAGCATTGGCCTTATTAAGTCCCAAGTGCCGTTTAAATTGGCTGATGGCTCCAACCACATTATCACGAGGAATAATGCTTGGAATATCCGTACCATCATCGGTATAGGCATGCTCAATATAATGCCACGTACTATAAAGACTCAAATAATTGGGATACGATTTTATATCATCAGGCCAATGAGAAACAGCCATGAGCGTATAATTTGGATTGTTCTTATCGAACGTGTATTTATGATTTTGTGTGTCTTCAGACTTCATGTAAGGCAGTAATTCATTTACTGTCTTTTTGGCTGGGTCTTTAAGATTTGTATAGGCAATGTCTGCAACCAGCATATGCCCCGCTTCCCACCAAGCGTACGAGCTGGACGCAATGAACATCAACAACAAAACACTTAAGCGCTTAATTCCTTTCATCAGACAACATCCTTTTTGGTTATTTATAAATCCCTAAAAACCTTCGTATCACTAGGGCGTATTGACACGCCCTAATACAGCGCTCTTTTATCAATACTACGCGCGGCCATTAATGGCGGTTTTTGAACACGCTTATTTTTGGTGCCATAAGCCTTTTAAATTGCAGAGCATAGTTATTCTACGCACACGATTTAAAAGGCTTATGCCGCACAAAAGAACACGATCAAAACCGTCATTTATGGCTGCTCACAGTACATACTGCGTTCGGTCAAAAAGAGGACGGAAAGTAACGAGTTACAAGTAACACATTACTAAACATTACTTATTCGTGTTCTGGTGCAACCATAAAAATGCCTGGTGCATTTCTTAAATATTCGTTGTAATCCATGCCGTAACCAAAAATGAAATGATCATCAATGGTTAAACCAACAAAATCAGCATTTTTTAAGCCTTTATCAATACGTTTTTCATGCTTGTCTACCAATACTGCGGTATATACTTCGGCTGCATTTTGCTCTTTAACGTATTCAACGATGCCTGCCAGTGTAATACCACCATCAAGAATGTCATCAACAATAACCACCGTTCGGCCTTCTAATTTGGCGCGAGGTTTGACTAACCATGTTAATTCACCACCACTTGTTTTGCCGTGGTAACGCGTTGCGTGTACATAATCAACTTCTAAAGGGAAGTCTAAACGAGGCAAAAGGTTGCCTGTAGGTACCATGCCCCCAATCATTACGCATAAGAAAAGTGGGTTTTTATTTTCCATTTCTTTTTGGATGTTAATCGCCATGCGATCTAAAGCAGCTTCCACTTCATTCGCTGTGTAAATACAGGTGGATTTTGCGTAAACGTCTTTAATATCTATTGGAAGGGACATAATACCATCACTTAAAGTTATAACATTGGAGGAACGAGATCGGGCGTATAAACCGTCGATGTCGGAAAGGCGCATTGTGCCTTATGTGCATCTATAATATCAATGATTTTTAAAAATACATCTTGCTGAATTTCTTGAAATTTAACTCGATTGGTCGTTTTTGTGAACGTATAAACCAAAATATTTAACGATGAGGCTGCAAATTCAACCAAATTAACAACGATAGGAAACTTTGTTTCAATTTCAATATGGCGACTCAACATCTCTTTTATATCATGAGTAATCAGCTTAATTTTTGATGCGTCATCATAACGCACACCAATGATTGCTTTAATGCATCGATTGGTCATACGCGTTAAGTTTTCAACTGAAATGGTGAGAAAAATCCCATTAGGCACGTACAAAGGCCGCTTATCAAAGGTGCGTATCCGCGTTAAGCGCCAACCTATCTGTTCAACGGTGCCATCAATCTTTTTATCGGGTGAACGAATGAAGTCCCCCACTTTAAACGGCCTATCAAGATAAAGGATAATACCGCCAAAAAAATTAGCCAATAAGTCTTTAGATGCAAACGCAACACCAGCGCCACCAATACCACCAAAGGCGAGTAAGCCTGAAATAGGTACGCCAAACACTTGCATACCAATTAATATGACGGTGATAAGCATTGAAATGGTTACCAATTGAGCGACCGCATGCACCAATGTTTTATCAACTTCTTTATTTTTCGATTCTTTCCTCAATAAATAATTGCATTCTAACGCTTTAATAAAACGCATGAAGAACCAAGTAGTGAAAACCAAAGCCCCTAATTTTCGCGCGTATGTTAAGTAAGAAAAAAGCATCGGATTGTTTTTCACACTGCCTGCAATTTCAGCCGCAAAACACATCCCAAACAACCAGATAAGGCACGTACCAGGCAAACGAATCGCACTAAAAAAACTTTCATCGATAAAGTTAGATGTTTTAGAGGAATTAATAATTAAGCGTTTTAATGAAAAAGAAACGAATAAATGGAGTGTAAAGGTCAAAAATACTACGATAAAAATTTGCATCATCCAACCGTGATGATGATAAGCCTGATCCATCATTGTGATCACATTACCAAACATTAAGTATTATCACCTTTTTTATTGTTTCGAAATA
>CAWVYD010000149.1:0-5012 GCA_963934185.1 uncultured Legionellaceae bacterium
AAATTCATTGAAGTCTTTTTCGGTTAATTTTGCTGGGATCTTGCCAGGGCGTGACTTCATGTAAATTGACCTCTATTTTTATGGATTATTAGAGATCTTGATTTAAATGCTAACTAATTGTAAGTAAATAAGTTGTTGAAAATATTTAACTAGCAACGACTTGAGAGTAATGAAAAAAAACAGCGATTCGCTCTGAGCCAACTCCAGCAATAATACCAAAAATAAAAATGGTTGCTAGCACTAATTTTATTAACCATTCCTGACCTTCTTCTGTCTCAAAAAAAGTGGTTCCAACAATGTTCGATCGCTTGTTAATTTTTTGTTGACTGCGATTTACGCTACGTTTGGATAACCCTAATTTATCTCCTATGGACCGGCATGTGCTTTTACCAAATTGCGCTATTTTTACAATGTTATTTATTATCAATTTTATAGTCAGGTTACTGTGTAAGTTGCTTGATTATATAGCAATCCTCAGATTAAAGTGTCAAGATTTGTCCCGCCTTAAAACTAAGGCCCGCGCGGCCATTAAGTGCTCTTGCCCTGGGTTTTACTTGATAAATCCTGTCAAAGCCTAACGAATCAGGCTTGAAAGTAATCCAGATATAAATGCAACCCATTTTATTACAAGCAGCGCTTAATAGATTATACTTCCAGTTAGGCATAAACAGCGCTCTTTTGGAAAAAAAGAGCCAGCCGTGCGCTGACAACACAAAGAGATTGACTGATCGACCTCTATTTTTCATTTCGTGTCATTATTACATCAACGATCCTAAAAAAGGGCTCTTCATTCGCGCTTTTAAGGTGTCTAAATTTTCTTGATAAGCTTCCATATTAGGGTCAAAAGGATTGGCTATCCAACCATGAAGCACGCAATTATCTGCTAAAATGGCACGTTCCGTTAATAATGCATGATTGATGCAGCCTAATGTCATCCCGACAATAAGTACCACGGGTACATCCATTAAACGCACCACATCAGCCCACATTTGTTCATCATTAATCGGCACTGCCCAACCGCCTGCGCCTTCAATCAGACATAAATCCGTATCTAAATCCAGCATATTACGTAAGCCATCAACGATTAGATCGGACGTTAATACCACTTGCTCTCTAGCTGCTGCAATGTGAGGTGCAATGGCTGGCTCAAAACAAAAGGGATTAATTTTACTTAAACTTAAAGACACGTTAGACGATTCCATTAGCGCTAATGCATCTGCATTTATGCCATTATCTGCGCCTGATGCAATGGGTTTTAACCCCAAGACTTTTCGTCCTTTTTTTTGAGCTAATTTTAATAAGGCTGCTGTCGCATACGTTTTACCAACGCTCGTACTGGTGCCGGTTACAAAGAAGGTACCTAATAAATCTTGCATAAAAAATCATCCATTATTTGAATAAAGCGAGCCTCTTCATCAAGAAAAGGTGCATGCGCAGAGTTATCAAAGACGTTAATACTCTGCATACCAGAGCTGTAACGCAAGAGTGCACTCCTTAACGCCATCGGTACTAATTGATCCAAATTTCCAAGTATACTTAACGTTGGCATGTTTAAATTTGCATACGCTTGTCGTAAATCCGATTGCGCTAAGATCATTAAAGCATTCATTGCCGCAGCTGTCGTCAAATGATTATCAAAAGGCATGGGAGGAGCAAGTAATGTTGAGGGTGAGTCTAAGCCAATGTTTGATTTTTGTAACGTTAAAAAAAACGTTAATGCTTTTTGAATATCTCGTTGGCATTGCTTTGAAAAAAAATTAAACGCTTTTGGGCTCATGCCAGGCCAATCATGACTAGCGACAAATAAAGGATTACTACCAATCAATATTAATGACTTAACACTGTTTGGGTATTGGTCTGCATAAGCCAATGCCACCGAACCTCCCATGGACCAACCCAATAAATGAACTGATAACGGTAATGCGTTATGTAACTGCTCTATAAATGAGTTTAGCGTGTATGGCTTATAGGCACTTTCGGCAAAACCAGGTAGGTCGATGAGAAAACATTGATAACGATCACTCATTTTTTCGACTAAAGAATCAAAACAATGATGATTAAAACCAAATCCATGAATGAGCCCTAAAGCTGGACCCTGCCCTACTACCTTTATCGTTAGCGTCATAATTGATATTGTCCTAGCGCATTAAAGAAATCATCAATTTGCCCACTTGTATGCTTGCTTGAGAGCACAATACGAAGTCCTGTTTTACGATAAGTGACGGTTGGTTGACGTATGGGATAACAATAAATACCCATGTGTTTAAAATGCTCATGTAATGTTATCACCAAACTTAGATCGCCAAACACTACAAATTGAATCGCTGAGGTTGACTCGATAAATTTAAACGTTGTCGCCTGCTTTTTTTGATTAAAATAAGCAATTAAAAACTCTAAATGCACCCGTTCTTTATCCGCATTTGATATTAATTCAAGCGTTTTCATCAACGCCAAGACTTGCGCGCTCGCCGGCGCAGTAGAATAAACGTATGGTCGCGCTTTTTGCATCAACTCATCAATCATTGACTCGCTAGCTGCAATCATGGCGCCTTGCATAGCAAAGGCTTTACCTAATGGACAAATAATAATATCAATATCACCAGGCGATACGTAAGATGCGCTACCTCGTCCCCTTATTCCCTTAACACCAATGCAATGCGCATCATCAATAACTAGGCTTGCTTGATATCGACGTTTTAACCTTAATAAGGATTTTATGCATGATTGTTGGCCTGTCATACTAAAAATCCCTTCGCTAACAATGACTTTTCTAGGCGCTTTAGACTGTTTCAACATACGCTCTAATGCATTAAGGTCTTGATGAGTATACCTCAACAATCGGGTAAACGTTTGACCGCGCAGTTTAAGCGCATCGTAAATCGATGCATGGCATGATTTATCCAAGAAAAATTCCGTCTTTTCCTTAGCAAATAAGACAGAAAAAACACTTAAATTAGCAGTATAGCCAGAGGTTAAAAACAAGGCTTTATCCATACCAACAAAGCTGGCAAACTGTTGCTCAAAGTTACGTTTTACCTCATCATACCCACACACCAATGGCGAACCACCACTACCCACACCGTAACAATCGATCCCATCAATGTATGCCCTTTTAATACGTTCATCAAAACGCAAGCCCAAATAATCATTCGAGCTAAAATCGATGAACCGCTTACCATCAATCATTAACCAGGGGCGTTCAACGCAACCTAAGGGAGTTAATGAACGTTGCTGGCTCACGTCGAGTTTTTTTCAGCGTGCATTCCCAAACGGTGTAATAATTTTTCATCATTAATTCGGCTAGGATTGTCCGCCGTTAATAATTTATCACCCAAGAAAATGGCATTAGCACCCGCCATAAAACATAAGGCTTGAAGCTCATCACTCATGCTCTCACGACCTGCACTCAATCGTACGTAACTGTTTGGCATTAATAAACGAGCCGTTGCAATGGTTCGCACAAATTCAAAGCTATCCAGCTCTTTTTGATTTTCTAACGGCGTTCCTTTAATGGCGATTAAACGATTAATGGGCACAGATTCCGGTGGCTTTTCCATGGAAACAAGCGCATGCAAAAAACTAACCCTATCATTCTTAGTTTCCCCCAAACCTAAAATCCCACCACAACAGACATTAATTCCAGCATCCCGGACTTTTTGTAAGGTCTTCAAGCGATCATCAAAGAAACGGCTTTTAATGATCGTGTCGTAATATTCTGGAGAGGTATCAATGTTGTGATTGTAATAATCAAGGCCGGCTTCTTTAAGTGCCCCCGCATCTTCCTCATCAAGCATACCAAGCGTCATACACGTTTCTAAGCCTATCTCTTTAACTTGTCTTATCATTTCCATCAATGCCGGCATGGCTTTTTTAGGAGGACTACGCCAAGCGCCACCCATGCAAAAACGCGTTGCGCCATTTTCTTTAGCAGCAATGGCGCCTACAAGTACCTTATCGACATCAAATAGTTTTTCGTTTTTAAGCGCTGAATTATTGAGACCGCTTTGGGGACAATACGCACAATCTTCGGGGCAAGCGCCTGTCTTAATGCTAAGTAAGGTACTCAATTGAAGTTCGTTGGCAGGAAAATTATCAAGATGAACCGTTTGTGCTTGGTGCAATAAACTTAAAAAAGGTTGATCATAAGCCTCTAAAATACGTGCTTTTGTCCAGGTTGTTTTTGAAGCTTTCATACATATACCACTTGTGTAAAAAAAAACTCATGATAAAGTGCTGGTAATATTTGTCAACCTAGATTTATTTAACGGGTAACCAAGAGAGCGTTCAGCATGCAAACCATTCAACAAACAGCACTTAAACACATTTGGTACCCTTGTTCCCAAATGAAAGACTATCAAGATCTACCACCCATCTTTGTCAAAAAAGCACAAGGTTCTTATCTTTATCTTGATGATGATACAAAAATCATTGATGCAATTTCCAGCTGGTGGTGCAAGTCACTCGGTCATCAACACCCTCTAATAAAAAAATCCATAATAGAACAATTAGATAAATTCGAGCACATCATTGGCACCAATACCATTAGCCAAACATTAACGGAACTCAGTCAAAAATTATCTCAACTGCAACCCAATCTTAATAAAGTATTTTATGCGGGCGATGGATCGTGCGCCATTGAAGTTGCAATGAAAATGAGCCTTCATTCCCGAAAATTGTTAGGGCAAAACATACGAACCGATTTTATTTCTTTAAGCAATGGTTATCACGGTGAAACACTGGCAACCTTAAGCGTTAGCGATGTAGGACTCTATAAATCGCCTTATAAGTCTCTATGCTTTGACTGCATTCATTTAGGACCGCTGCCGTACGTTAGCGGTGAAAATGATCCCTTATGGCTTGATGCAAGTCATTATTGGCCTGCGATTGAAAAGCAACTGGAACCCTATAAAAACACGGCGACAGCGATACTCTTTGAACCAATTTTGCAAGGCGCTGGTGGCATGAAAATTTACTCTGCCGATCTATTAAAACGCTTGGCAAATTATGCAGCA
>CAWVYD010000150.1:0-4922 GCA_963934185.1 uncultured Legionellaceae bacterium
TTTTCTTTGCAGGACACCCTAACTCAGAGGGGGTTGCACTTCAGTGTTGAATGGGAGGTGTTAAATACTGTCTTATTTAGCCAATCAATGGTATGTTTTTGATAAAAGAGAAAAAGGACTTTATATGACAACAAACAATCCTGCCGGCTTAAATGGCTTTGCATTTTTAGAATTTTCTGGTCCTAACAAGCAAATGCTTCATGATTTATTCATTCAGCTGGGGTTTACTCTCACCTCTAAGCATAAAACAAAAGACATTTATCGTTATCAACAAGGCCATGCAAATTTTTTATTAAATAATGAACCCAATAACCAAGCACAAGCACATCAAAAAATTCATGGCTCAGGCGCTTGCGCCATGGGGTTTAACGTTGACAATGCGACACAGGCATTGGCGCACACATTAAAGCAAGGCGGGGATGCGTTTAATAACCATCAAGAAAAATTTAATTCATCGCTTCATGCTATTCATGGCATTGGTGGCAGCCTTATTTATTTTTGCGATAAGACAATTAATCCTTATGAAGCTTTTAGCGCTATCGCTGATTGCCCTCCCTTAAAGGGGTCTGATCTTTATCTAATTGATCACCTTACTCACAATGTTTTTCAAGGCAACCTGGATACATGGGCTAATTTTTACACCACGCTTTTTAACTTTCATGAGATCCGTTTTTTTGATATTAGTGGGGATAAAACGGGCCTACTAAGCCGCGCCATGGGTAGCCCTTGTGGAAAAATAAAAATTCCTCTTAATGAATCAAAAGATGATGCTTCGCAAATTGCCGAATTCATTAATGACTATCATGGAGAAGGCATCCAGCACATTGCGCTTCTCACTGAAAATATTTATGACTCTGTGGAAGCAGTAAAAAATAACGGGATAAATTTTCTTGATGTACCCACCACTTACTATGACTCAATTACACAACGTCTTAACTGGCACAATGAAGACATAACTAGAATGAAAAAAAATGCCATATTGATTGATGGCGCTGACACTTCCGAGGGGGGCTTGCTACTGCAAATTTTTACAAAAAACGTATTGGGTCCCGCTTTTTTTGAAATCATTCAACGTAAAGGTAATAATGGTTTTGGCGAGGGTAACTTTAGCGCCTTGTTTGAAGCAATAGAGCGCGATCAAATGCAACGTGGCGTAATATAAACGTAAAGAGAACAAATAGGAAAAGTCATGAAATTAGCAACGTTAAAAAACTCAACGCGTGATGGCGAGCTTATTATTGTTAATGCCACTTTAACGCAAGCGGTTAGCGCACAAACAATCGCTCCAACTTTGCAACATGCTTTAGAGCATTGGTCAGATACACAATTTCAACTTCAAAAGTTATCAGATTCTCTTAATGAAGGCACTGCACCAAACATTATAAATTTTGATGCAAAGGCCTGCCACTCACCATTACCTCGCGCTTATCAATGGGTGGATGGCAGTGCTTACGTTAATCATATACAACTGGTTAGAAAAGCGCGTGGCGCGGACATGCCTGATGATTTTTGGCATGATCCTCTAATGTATCAAGGTGGTTCAGATAATTTTGTTGGACCAACCGATCCCATACTCGTTGCAAGTACTGACTACGGCATTGATTTTGAAGCTGAAATTGCAGTGATAACAGATGATGTGCCTATGGGCGTATCACATATCGATGCAGCAAAACACATTAAATTAATCATGCTTGTTAATGACGTTTCTTTGCGATCGCTCATTCCCAATGAACTAAGCAAAGGTTTTGGTTTTTTCCATTCAAAACCCTCAAGTGCTTTTTCACCGATTACTTTAACGCCCGATGAACTTGGCGATGCCTGGCAAGATTCAATGGTGCACTTGCCTTTGGTGAGTACGTTAAACAAAATACCGTTTGGTACACCAAATGCGGGCATTGATATGACCTTTAATTTTTCTCAATTAATTGAACATGCTGCAAAAACTCGCCCTTTAATTGCAGGTACCATAATTGGCTCTGGCACCGTTTCAAATGAAGACCGAAGCTGTGGTTCGTCATGCATTGTGGAAAAACGCATGCTTGAAACGATTGCTGAAGGCAAAGCATTAACACCCTTTATGAACTTTGGTGATGACATCAAAATAGAAATGTTTGATAAAAAAAATAAGTCGCTTTTTGGCGCAATTCATCAAACCGTTAAACAGTATATACCCAAACTTTTTTCAAATGCGGGTTTTGAGCTTCGATAAATCGCCAAGCTTTATTTTTTATTTTTGCGTAAGGTCTAGGGCGTGTTGACAATTCATTTTGGAGTGAAGGAGTCGCCTGGTTTTAGTGATATCTGTTTAAAAAAGAATTTAAAAGCGCAAGCATGGGTGAGAGTATCAAACGCCTAAGTTAAGTACACCTTAACTAAGTGGCCGGATCCCTTTTGAGTATTTTAAATGATTTTTTAAACAGATAGGACAAAGCCCAGTTGACTTAAGCGCTTAAAAATGAATTGTCAACACGCCCTAGACATTACTCCGTCATAAAAATTAAATCTAAACGATTTTTATTTGCTCAACTAACACTGTAACCCATTGTTTTAAAGATTCTTATTTAACTTGTTTAGCCAAAGAGATTATTTTTTCCACTGAATTATTAAAGCAGCAGCACAAGTGACAGTAATGTTTAAACAATTTAGTGGGGGAAGGCTAAAACCCGCATCTCCAAGGAGTTTGACTATATGTATACTCTCTACGATTATTTTCGTTCCACCGCCTCTTATCGAGTGCGCATTGTACTGGCATTAAAAGAGCTGTCCTACCAGTGCAAAGAAGTACACCTTATTAATGGCGGCGGGGAGCAACTATCCCCTACTTACTCACAACTCAACCCTGAACAATTGGTGCCAACCTTAGTAGAAAACACAACGGATTTTACATTATCTCAATCATTAGCGATTATAGAATATTTAGAAAGTCAGCATCCTACTCCATCACTTGGTTCAGATGATCCTAAAACACAAGCGCTGATTAAAAGTGTTGCATTAAGCATTTGCTGTGACATGCATCCACTCAATAATTTACGCGTTCTCAATTATTTAAAAAACACATTGCACCTATCCGATGATCAAAAAAAGACTTGGTATCATCATTGGCTACATAAGGGCTTTACTGCACTCGAAACGCAGCTATCGGCGATTAAAAGAAATCAACCCTTTTGTTTTTCTGATAGAATAACCCTTGCTGATGTGTGTTTAATCCCACAGTGGTACAATGCGTGTCGGTTTAAGATGGATCTATCCTCCTACCCTTTGCTAAGCAGCATCAATGAGCATTGTTTGGCGTTAGAACCGTTTAAAAGTGCTGCACCTTAATCAATAAGAAAGAGAACTGATACCATGTGGACAAAACGACGCTCGATTCACACGACGCAAA
This sequence comes from uncultured Legionellaceae bacterium, assembly GCA_963934185.1. Taxonomy (GTDB): domain Bacteria; phylum Pseudomonadota; class Gammaproteobacteria; order Legionellales; family Legionellaceae; genus CAWVYD01. Next base: position 3,383 of record CAWVYD010000150.1, read on the forward strand.
AGCGCAGTATTGATGATCACCGTTCTTCGTTTGAACGCGATCTAACCCGCGTCATCCACAGCCCAGCCTTTCGAAAACTGCAAAGAAAAACACAAATATTAGGTACCAATGAAGGCGACTTTCATCGCACTCGTTTAACGCATTCACTTGAAGTTTCTTCCATTGCCAAAAGCATTGTACGTAATTTAAAACGCCGACCAGATGCGATAGAGGAATTACCAAGTGACGACTTAATCAGCACCATTAGTTTACTGCATGACATTGGCCATCCCCCTTTCGGTCATGGCGGTGAAGTGGCGCTAAATTATCAAATGAGAGAGCATGGTGGCTTTGAAGGCAATGGTCAAACGTTACGTTTAATCACTAAGTGTGAAATTAGCTATGGCGATTGTGGGCTTAACTTAACTCGTCGTACATTACTTGGCATATTAAAATACCCCGTTGCTTATCACAAACTAAATAAACTCAGCTATGAGTCACTTAGTAATAATCTCCCATTAAAAATTAATGACTGGTTACCTCCCAAATGTTTTTTTGATAGTGAGCAACACATTGTCGATTGGATCCTATCAACCTTACCTGAAAACGATCAAACCACCTTTCAAAATGTTATGATTAAACCAACGGCATTAACGCACGGAAAATCACAGTTTAAATCACTGGATTGTTCTTTAATGAACATTGCTGATGACATTGCTTATGGCGTACATGATTTTGAAGATGCCATTCACTTAAGATTAATTGCTTCAAGGGCGATGAATAATAAACGCTTTATCAACATTTATAACAAAGCAAACAAAAATAAAAAGCTATCAGACTGTGCGATAATGATTGATAATTTATTTAATTATGAACAAACAATTCGTAAAAGCGCCATTGGTGAATTAGTCAATTTTTTCATTACCTCAACGTCCGTACAATTATTAGAAACGCACCAACACTTTGAAACCAATTTACTACGGCATAACGCTGTCATAGAGCCTGCAGCTAAAGCGCTACTTGAAGAACTAAAGGCACTGATTTACGCACATGTGATTGACTCCCCCGAAGCGCGCACGATTGAGTACGGTGGCCAGACCGTCGTTTTAAAACTATTCGATGCCGTCAGTTCAAACCCCATGTCGCTTCTCGATAGGCCAACGCGAAAAAAATACAGCGAAGCAACCTCAGACAGTGACAGTGTTAGGGTCATATGCGATTACATCGCCAACATGAGCGACGAATATGCCTATCGCATGCATGAACGATTGTTTGGTTTTAATACTCGAACTGTTTTTGAGCGATTGTAAAAAATTATGGTTGATTTAACTTTATGACATGCGAAACAATCCGATCTTAAAGCTGTGATTGAACTACTGATTGATGATCCTTTAGGGCGTGTTGACCATTCATTTTGAAGCGCTTGAGCCCACTGGAATTTGTCCTATCTGTTTTAAAAAAAATTAAAATACTCAAAAGGGATCCGGCCACTTAGTTAAGATGTCGCCCATTCAACACTGAAGTGCAACCCCCTCTGAGTTAGGGTGTCCTGCAAAGAAAA
>CAWVYD010000151.1:0-4909 GCA_963934185.1 uncultured Legionellaceae bacterium
ACATTTTAAAAGTGCATATGAAAAAAGTGCCATTGGCTGAGGATGTGGATCCACTACCAATCGCTAAAGGCACCCCTGGTTTTTCTGGTGCTGATTTGGCAAACCTTGTTAATGAAGCCGCATTGTTTGCTGCAAAAGAAAATTTACGCACCGTTGGTATGGCGCAAATGGAAGCTGCTAAAGATAAAATCATGATGGGTGCAGAGCGAAAATCTATGGTGATGGATGACACTGAGAAAAAACTAACCGCTTATCATGAAGCAGGACATGCGATTGTTGGTTTGTCAGTGCCTGAGCATGATCCGGTTTATAAAGTTAGCATCATACCTCGAGGCCGAGCATTGGGTGTTACCATGTTTTTGCCAGCGCAAGATCGTTATAGCCATTCCAAAAGACGGTTAGAATCTCAACTGTCAAGCCTCTATGGTGGCCGAATAGCAGAAGAACTCATTTTTGGCGCGGACGCTGTTACAACGGGCGCATCGAATGACATTCAGCGAGCAACGGATTTAGCGCGCAAAATGGTAACGCAATGGGGTTTATCTACGTTAGGCCCATTAACCTTTGGTGAAGAAGACGGTGAGGTGTTTTTAGGCCGTGGTACGTCAAACACCAAAGACATTTCAGATCATACGATTCAAAAAATAGACGATGAAATGAGAGTTATTATCGATAGAAACTATCTATTGGCTGAAAAAATATTGAAAGAGAAAGAATCAACATTGCACTTAATGGCCGATGCTTTGATAAAGTATGAAACGATAGATGCTGATCAGCTTCAACAGATAATGGATGGCAATGAACCGACGCCCCCCAAAGGTTGGACGGATAATAAAAAAGATGACAGCAGTGATGGTGGTTCTGCCCAAGATAGCGGGCAGAAGACATCGTCAGATGGACCTTCGCTAAGCGTGGTTTAGTTTATTTAAAATGAGTTTCGAAGCGATTACCCCCACGGTGATGGGAATTTTAAATTGCACGCCGGATTCTTTTTCAGACGGCGGGCATTTTCTCAATGCTGACTCTGCGCTCGCCCAGGCACTTTTAATGCAACATGAAGGTGCTGATATTATTGATGTAGGCGGTGAATCAACGCGGCCTGGGGCTAAACGTGTGTCTGTCGATGAAGAACTGTCTCGCATTGTACCTGTCATTGAAAAAATCAAACGTTCGTCAGACGTACGAATTTCAGTTGATACCAGTAAAGCTGAAGTCATGCATGAGGCGCTTGCTTTAGGTGTTGACATGATTAATGACGTTAATGCGTTCGAAGCGGAAGGAACCTTAGATGCCGTTGCTTCCTCTTCGTGTCAGTTGTGTTTAATGCATAAAAAAGGTCTGCCTGAGGTAATGCAACATAACCCGTTGTATTATGACGTGGTGACTGAGGTGTATGATTACTTAAAGATGCGTATTCAAGCGTGCGCTGATAAAGGCATTAATGCTGATCGGTTAATTTTGGATATTGGTTTTGGCTTTGGTAAAACGGTTAATCATAATTTAAGTTTAATAAAGCATCTTCAAAGGTTTACGGCTTTGGGCCCGCCTTTATTGACTGCTGTCTCTCGTAAATCAACCATTGGCGCAGTGCTAAATCGTAGCGAAGCTGATCGATTAACAGGCAGTTTATCATTAGCGGTAGTGGCATATTTAAATGGAGCCCGTTTTTTTAGGGTTCATGATGTTCGTCAGACCATAGACGCATTAAAAATGGTGCAGGTTACTTATCAAGCAAGTTGAAAATATATTATCGAAGGTGTAAATCAGACATGAAGAAAAAATATTTTGGCACGGATGGAATTCGAGGACGAGTTGGTAAGTCCGTTGTTACACCTGAATTTGTTTTAAAGCTTGGTTGGGCGGTTGGCAGAGTCATTGCTAATGGTGAGCGAAGTAAAGTGATTATTGGTAAAGACACTCGCATATCGGGTTACATGCTTGAATCTGCCTTAGAAGCAGGATTATCAGCAGCAGGCGCCCATATCAAATTATTGGGGCCCATGCCAACACCAGGTATTGCTTATTTAACGCAAACCTTTCGTGCCAATGCTGGCATCGTTATTAGTGCTTCTCATAATCCCTATTATGACAATGGAATTAAATTTTTCGGAGCCGATGGCACAAAATTTTCAGATGAAATGGAACTTGCGATTGAAGCTGAAATGGAAAAGCCATTGGTGACGGTGAATCCAGATCTATTGGGTAAGGCCTCGAGAATTGATGATGCCGCTGGGCGTTACATAGAGTTTTGTAAAAGTCGTTTCCCAGCAGACTTACGTTTAAAACAACTAAAAATTGTGATTGATTGTGCGCATGGTGCAACCTATCACATTGCGCCGAATGTTTTTAAAGAATTAGGCGCGCAAGTCATCACTATGGGTGTTAGTCCGGATGGTTTTAACATCAATTATGAGTGTGGTTCAACCTCACCAGAAGCATTAGCGTTCCGTGTTAAACAAGAAAAAGCAGATATCGGTATTGCCTTTGATGGTGATGGCGATCGTTTAACCATCATTGATGAAACGGGTAGTGTGATAGATGGCGATCAAATTTTATACGTGATTGCACGCGATCGGCAAGCAGCTGGACTGGTTGTACCGGGGGTGGTTGGTACTGTTATGAGTAACATAGGGCTAGAGTTAGCCTTAAAAGAAAAAAACATTGATTTTTATCGCGCCGATGTTGGCGATCGCCATGTAAGCAAGGCACTTAATTCATTAGGCTGGTCGCTAGGTGGTGAGTCTTCAGGTCATATTATTTGTGGTGATAAAACAACGACTGGTGATGGAATTATTTCATCGTTGCAAGTACTTGCTGCAATGAAACGTACTCAGCAGAAATTAAGTGCGTTAACGAAAGGTATGAGAAAGTGTCCACAGACCCTTGTTAATATTCATACGTCACAAGCAAATAATGTGCTAAGTTCAAAGCCTGTCATTGCATTGAAAATGAAGTTAGAAAAAGCCATGGAAGGTTCTGGCAGAATACTCATTCGCGCCTCAGGAACAGAACCATTAATTCGAGTAATGGTACAAGGAGAATCTCGGGTGAAAGTGGAGAGTGTTTGTAAAGAAATGGTTGAAATGATTGAGCTTCAGACAAGGGAAGTAGCTTAAAGCATAATCGAATGTAATCATCCGAACATAACGTTCCTTCTTAAACCTTAAGTGTTGACATTGTATTCTTTGTGGTGTAAATTTAGCCTGCTTATAGTTTCAGTGAGTGATTTTCATGTCACTAGAATCAAACTTTTTTTCGCTTCTTGTTGATCGTTCGTCCATAGCACAAGATGATATGGACGAACGATCAACGCACCTGCCTCGTTTTGAGGGAGATGCGTTGGTTAATCAGCAATCTTCTAAAAACCAAGTTAATCATCCGTTTCTTAAAAAGCTTTTAGAGGCGCTTGAGCTAAAACATGATAAAAAGATAACCGATGAAAAAGTAACTTCGGTGAGTAAAAAGGCATTGTTTGCTTTTGGCTTTACCTGTTTAGCTGGCTTGTTGTGTGCTTTTTTGGATGGGATAGACGGCATTGCTTCTATTATTCAGCTCCTTCCTTTGCCAGCCTTTTTCTCAGCATTAGTCGTTGCTAGCTTTGTTATTATTTCTATTACTGTCTTTGTTGGTTTTGACGTTACTGAATCTGCAAAATTGCTTGGTATTGAGTTGGACTTGAGAGAGACAAGTCCCTTTGGGCTGATATCAGAACAGAAAAAAATGGTTCATGATATTAATCGCTATTTAGAAATAGAAATGATTGACGCTAAAAGCGATGAAGAGCTTGAAGTCATTAAGGAGAAATTAGCGCAGTTAGTCGAGATAAACTCAACATTAGATAATAACATTGAAGCGGTTGAGCGCTATATGGAAAATGATCCTATGGTGTCTTTATGGCGAAATTTTGCCGCTGTCAGCTGTGCTTTATTATATTTAAACTTTGGTTTTTTTACTGGGCAAGCAGGCATTTTATATTTATTAGGCAATTTAGCCATGGCGGTGGTTATAACTCAGCCGTTACTCGCTTGTCTTGTTTTAGGGGTTGCTGCAGTTTCAGCGTTTGGTTACGCTGCGTTTTATTGGATGGTACAGCGTCCAGGTGTTGAAAACTTGATATGCAGAGTGTTATATGGAGTCGATTTAGAGGCCTTAGACACCGCGAAAAGTGATATGAATCTCGCTCATTTGTCCCGCTCTCTAGAATGCAAGCAAACGTCTGTAGAAAATGCGTTAGTAAATTCCAAATCTGAAAAGGCAGGCGCTTCGGTACTGCCAAGTATCGGCGGTATTTTTAGTCCTTCTTGTGCCGTAAATACGAGCGATGAAAAGACAAATGATGCCAGTTTCGAGTCTTCTTCTTCTTCATTAATGAAGCGTATGTTTTAAACATTTAGGTGGTGTTATGAGGTTGTATTATTATTATTTGTTTGCTGTCTTATTGGGTTATTCAACGGCGTTATTAGCAGAGTCACCTTCATTAAACACCAAGCGTAGTGAGTTTACTAAAGCGCTTCACCTAGGAACGCTTGATATTAATTCCTCAACAAAAGACCTTGAGGCTAAAAAACACATTGAATTAGGCATGAAGTTATTACATGCCTTTATGTATGAACCAGCACAAGTTGAGTTTGTAAGTGCCCAAACAATTAATAGGCATGCTGCCATGGCTTATTATGGTGAGTTAATGAGTCAAAAGCACATGTTATGGCAATATGAAAATCTAAGTAAAGCACACGCCATCATTAAAAAAAGTAAGTATTGGCTAGATGAAAGCCAAATATTACCCATCGAAAAGGCATTATTACACAGTGCTTATCGACTTTTTGAACCAAAGAAGTCTTCTCACTATCGGCTTAGCCAGGCAATTTTATCTTTAAGTGATGATAAAAAAAAATTAAATTATGATGTT
>CAWVYD010000152.1:0-4902 GCA_963934185.1 uncultured Legionellaceae bacterium
CGGTGCTGGCTAACCCTATATCCAATAACAACATTAACTCACCATCCAATAATTTTTCTATCAAAGCTTTAGATATGGACGTTAAGGTTGTTAATAGTTGGTTAAGTAATTGCACGTTCCTTGGCGCTTTTAAAAAAGCATTCTCATCCGTCGATGAACAAAGCCTTGTTAACAGTGTTTGGGCTAATTCACTGTTCTGCCAAACAGTTTGTAGAAGGCGCCTAGCGCTTGACTCATCATACCTAGGCGAATTAAATAAGCTAAGTAAATAACCGTCAATATTATTTGTTTTATGAAAAAAATCCAACAAAACCTCATGCTGACTGCTTCGTAGCACTTGTGCAATAAGCGTATTTAAGAGTGTTGGTGATACTTGCTCTAACTCACTTTTATTCCGATCAGTCAATTCTCTCAAAATCGCGTTACTAAGTTCAGAAAACTCAAGAACAGGAACAACATTATCAAATGTATGTAATTTGTTTTTCAACAATCCATCAACTATTTTCTTAATAATAGGCTTTGCATAGTCAGTGATTGTTTCACGATGCCTTCTAATTAAAGAATATAAAGCACATAGAGAGCGAATAGACTCTCTTACATGCTGGCCTGCTAAAGAGTATGAATTAATGCACGCTAATAGTAATGACTGATTCTTCGTTTGTAATGCAAAGTCGGCTAATGAATTAAAACGTCTTGCATTAAAAGACGTCGAAGCAAAGTCCACCTTTAAATTCAGCTGGGAGTCGTTAATAGACAAACCTAATTCAATCAGTTGAGCCAATAACAAGGGCTGATTTAAACGGCGACTCTCGGAGAAAAAACGTCTTAACATAGACTGCTCTAGCCCATTTACGCTTGTTTGCGCGACTAATGCATAAATAATTTCTTGCATCATGTATCGCGAGAGTACCTGACCTTCATCATTAAACAATGCCCTGAAATCGGCCCTCATACCGTGTGATAAAAGCGTTTTAACCAATCCAGGTTTTTCCATAATAATGGCAAAATCCATCAGTGATGCATTGTGTTTCATGTTGGCGACCAAGGGCACTAGCGCATTCCCTTCTGTTCCCATAGAAAATTCGTGCCAATGAGCACGTAAGCTAATATGTTCATCTTCTAAATATATATTCTTAACTGCTGGCGCTTGGCCCGTTTCCCTTACCGTTGTTACATCGTCATATGTGAGTGGGTAGTCATTAATCGGCCAACCATCAACATCAACTCTACCGCTATCAATAACAGGCAGATTATAAGGCCGACGTAAACGCAATTGATCCGTTGCCACACTTTCAATCGCCACATCATGCAAATGTTGGTTAGCCGTTGGTGATAAAATGTTTATCACCAACGCATCATGATTGATGACTAAGTTTCTAACTCTATCAACCACTTTGTATTGAATGCTCAGTCCATCTCTCCTTTGAACCAAAAAAGTACCTGGTTGTATTTGAGGGAAACGATAATCAGCTAATGCTAATCGTGTTTGATAATGCCCAGACATTAATAAAAGTTGTTCAATCCAAGCAGACTCATTTAACGGCGAATCCACCGCTTGTTGATAAGAAAGATTTACAATTTCGGCTACTAAGGGGGCATCAGGCAATTTAAATTTTATAGCAACCAAGTATGCCTTTAATGCGTTGAGAGGCAATTGATACAAAGCCCTTAATGATAAAGATTGATCTCGCAGTACCTTCAAAGCCACATACCAAGAGTGGTTAGATTGAGCGGTGGTACCCATTGGTGTGTTTTGTAGAAATTCAGTTTTAATGACCATCATGCCCGGTTTTGATAAAAGGCTCATTAGCTCATTAAATTCAAAATAATCCATTGCTTTTTCACTAGCCGACAGGTCAATAAGCCCTGTGAGCAAGTCTACTGATACGGAGTAAGGTACGACCAACTCATCTGAGCTTAAGCTCGATAACGTTTTATCTTCTGAAACACTCATACCAGCATTTTCTTTTAACTGTAAAAGTTCCTGTTGTGATTTCTTAACCACAACATATTTCTTTGAATTAAACGAGTCTAATAAGTTAAATAATGCATCACTGGCTGAAAATTGTTTTAAATTAGCGCCATTTTGGTCGCTGCACAATAATGTTTCATCCTTTTTTAACGCCTCAACAGGATGCATGATAGGAAAAATAAGGTCTTTAAATGTTAGAGCTTCATGCATATGTCCAGCCCCTTTAGATGCATCTGAAATAACGACTGAGCAAGCCATTAATTGCTGATGTTTCTCTGGGAAGTCTTTTTCAAATTGATGAAACCAAGTAGCAAACGTATATATGGCAATTGGAACTTCAGCGCCAGCGTCTTTTTCAGTGCCTGAACCCTTCTTTTTTCCACCCGCAATAAGTCCGTTTATGAGCGCTGTTAATTGCACGCGGACATCATCATTTTTTTCTGCTAACTCAAATTGATAAACGTAATCATCCAATGCCTTAATGGCTGGGTATTCATTGGTCAACCAATTAATAATCCTTCTTGGTAAAAAGGCATCCGTTTTTAAACGGCTATCATTATTTAACCAAAGTTCTTCGCACTTTCGAGCTGGACTTTCAAGAGAATCTGCTGCTGGCAATAATTGTTCAATGGCTTTAGGAATAACTCCGTAGGCTTTGTCAGAACCATCATAGCGATAAAATAAACTATGTATGTAACCCTCTGTATCACGTACGTATTGTCTTGGGTTTGCAGGAATCGAAAAATCTTCTAGAAATAAATCTTTGTGTTGGTCAGTCTTTCCGTCCGTTCCAACCAATCGCAGTGAATTAGCCATTAAAACGTCATAAGGCGTATGAGGTAACTCATCATCGTTTAGTAGATCTTTAGACCATAAATGATTAACCAATTCAACCAAGCAGTTAGACACAGCACCATCATAAAAACAAAAATCTAAGCATGTGCCGCGAATAAACACATCTCGCTGATTAAAAAAGGTTTGTAGTTTTGCTTTAACATTAATTTCTTCGTCGTTCTGAAGAATGCTGACCAGAGTATTAACCGTAAGAAACGCATCAAAAGCTTCGTCTATCGTCAAAGAATTCTCTGCTAGCAGCGCATTAATCAATGTTTTCAAGCTTTTGAATACGCCTATTTTATTCGGTTCTAATACGCTAGGTTTTTTAAGCCTCTTTGAGATTTTTTGAATAAAACGCTTCAATGAGGTCGGTGACATTGATTGATCCACATCGTTGACTGTTCGTTGGTCTAATGTACTGGAGAGTCTACCTGAAAGATTGTTCACAAAATTTCGCAACATAGGTTCTTGCTCTTCATCACTGTCACTTAATTCATCGCTTAGATCACTTCCATAATCGCTATCATCTGAGTTTAAATGAGTATTTATACTTAAATCACGGAGCATGGTTTCAACCTCATGGTTGCCATATTCCGCCGCTAATACTAAAATCGTGTCGCCTTTATTATTGAGGGGTGCATTAAAATGCGCTGGATGGTCAACATAATAATCTTCAATGTATTGATTATCTTGCGTTAAAAGCGCCTCAAACAACTGTTGCTTTATCTCACCAGGGATCATGATTAAACCTTTTTTTTTATCACTGATCCAATAAGACATTGAGTTTACAAGACAATACTTAAGTATTTATTAAGGATAAAAAAGATTTTAAACAACAAGCGCATTTTCAATAAGATAATGCGCCCTAAGAAGTCAGGCAGAAGAAGTATCGCTGTGCACGGTATCAACCAGTATTTGCATGTTTTCAACCGGGACCTGCGGCGTAATGCCATGACCTAAATTGAAAATATGGCCTGGTCGTCCACCCACTTCCATCATTAACGCCTTGGTTTTTTGTTCAACCACTTCCGGTGAAGCAAGTAAAATGCTTGGGTCAAGGTTACCTTGAAGGGCCACTTTGTCACCAACGCGATTAAACGCTTGATTAATGTCAACCGTCCAATCCAAGCCAAGCCCATCAGCAGACGTTTCAGCCATTTTCTCAAGCCATTGGCCACCGCCTTTGCTAAAGAGGATCACCGGCACTTTTTCGCCTTGTGGGTTTTTATTTAAGTTATTTAAGACTTCATTCATAAACGATAACGAAAACGTTTGATAATCTTGCGTCGATAATAAGCCGCCCCATGTATCAAACAACATTAACGCATCTGCGCCTGCTTCAATTTGTGCATTCAGATAGTTTGTTACGTGACTGGTCAGTTTATCAAGCAATAACGTCATTGCCTGAGGCTGGTTAAAGAGCATTTTCTTTGCCAAGGCAAAGTCTTTTGAGCCTTCACCTTGAATCATATAACACGCCAACGTCCACGGGCTGCCTGAAAAGCCAATTAACGGAATTTTACCGCCGAGCTCATGTTTAATCATCGATAACGCGTCAGTCACATAACGCAATTTTTCTTCAGGAAATTCACTGGCTAGGTTTTCAATTTGCGAAACACTGCGCAAAGGGTTGCTAAATTTTGGCCCTTCGCCAGTTTCAAAATGTAAGCCAAGTCCCAGTGCATCGGGAATGGTTAAAATATCAGAAAATAAAATGGCCGCATCTAAATCAAAACGTTTTAACGGCTGCATTGTTACTTCACAAGCCAGTTCCGGCGCTTGGCACAAACTCATAAAGTCCCCAGCCTTTTCGCGCGTTGCTCGGTATTCCGGCAAATAACGCCCCGCTTGACGCATTACCCAAACCGGCGTTCTGTCTACAGGCTCCCGCCTAAGCGCTCTTAAAAAATTATCATTTTGAATTTTCATGCTCATCATCGCCTTGCCGTCAAATAAAAAACGTCAGTTTCTCATTATCCTAACGTCCATTCAAGATGCACTTGGACTAGGGCGTCCTATTTGTAGTTATTGATATACCCAATGGAAATGAAGATGCGACTTTTTTAGTGCCGAGATTTTTGTGTGATTAATTG
>CAWVYD010000153.1:0-4875 GCA_963934185.1 uncultured Legionellaceae bacterium
TGGCTCAAGCGCTTTAAAATGAATTGACCTACTAAGGCTGCTTAAATCAACCAATCACTTATGCGCAGTTTAACGCGCTCGACAGAAATAGCCTGTACCCCTTTTTTATCAGATAAAAGAGATGATTTGTCACCAATGGGACACCAACGATTGTTTTCAGTTGTGTTATGTCGATACAAACCAAGCGTGTGTTTCTTTTGAGCGTTAGCCAAGTGCAATGGACCCGTGCTACCAGCGACCATACCATCTATGTAATGTAAAAAATTAATGTAATTGATAAGGCTCATGCAGCCCATTAAATCAACAACGCCGTCTTCTTCTAATAGATCTGAAAATTGTTGACGTTCACTGTTTGAGCCACTGATTATAATTTGGAATTTGTTTTGATCTAACGAATGTATTAATTGCTTATAATTATCGACTCCCCAGCCATTTTCTTTCGCTGTTTTTGCGCCAGGGTGAAGCACTAAGTTAAATTTATCAGCCGATAATAACGCTTGGTGCGACTTTTTAAGTGGTAAATGCTTTAACTGACTAAGCGACATTAATGTCTGCTCATTAACCTTAACGTCTATGCCTAAAGGTTTTAAAAATTGCAGATCAAGTACGCGCTTATTGACACCAGGCCACCTTGAAATAAAAGCCAATCGATTACAACTAACCCATTGAAACAAACGAAACACACTGCCAACACGAATGGCAACACCTGCCTCTTTAACAAGGAAAGACAGTTTTTTACTAGGATTAGCATGAATGAAAACATCTGCTCTGAGTGCTTTAAGTCCACCGACCCTATCATCGCTTTTGTCAATGGTTTGCCAATCATGCACTTCATCAACACCTTGACACATCCGTGCAATGTCACACACCTCAGCCTTACATAAAAAGATAACGCGTGCTTTAGGATAGTTTTTTTTAATGAGTCCTGCCATTGCTAAGCTTATAACCACATCACCGATGTGGTTAGTTTTAGCAATGACAACACGCTTACCATTTAAATTCATTACGCTAATTTAACGATTGATTTAATGGCTAACACTTCATCACTGCTAAGCTCTTTGTAGGTACCACGGCGCAAATAACGAGGCAATTCTAAGTCGCCAAAACGTACGCGTGTTAAACGTGAAACCGTTAAATTAAAGTGCTCAAACATACGTCGTACTTCTCGATTACGTCCTTCTTTAAGCGTCACATGATACCAACGATTTAAGCCGTCACTGCCAGCAACAGCTTCAATCGTATCAAAGGAAGCTACGCCATCTTCGAGTTTAACGCCTTCTAGCAATGCTTCTTTTTGTTCTTTGGTTAATTCACCCGTAACACGCACCGCGTACTCTCGTTCAATTTCATACGAAGGATGCATTAAACGATTGGCTAGCTCACCATCCGTTGTCAGTAATAAGAGCCCCGAAGTGCTCATATCCAAACGGCCGACTAGAATCCATTTATTGGCATTTAATTTAGGCAACTCATCAAAAATTGTTTTACGTTTTTCAGGATCGCTTTTGGTACACAAAACGCCTTGAGGTTTATGATACATGATAACCCGTGATCGTCTCGCTGTTTTAAGAGGATTATGAACCAATTTACCTTTTACTTTTAATTTATCATTCGGACTAAGCTGCATGCCAAGGGTAGCGACTACGCCATTGACTTTAATGCAACCAATTTTAATCCAACGCTCCATTTCACGACGAGAACCAAATCCGCCAATCGCCAATGCTTTTTGCAAACGCTCCGTTTCCAGCACATCAGCTTCTTGGTTATTTGAGTGACGACCTCGTGTTACTTTCTTTTGAGTATTCGATGCGTATGGCGTTCTTGCATCACGCTTTTCAGCAGCACGTCCTGGATTATCTTTTGATGTATATGATGGGCTCCCGTCGCGCTTGTCAGCGGTCCGTCTTGGGGTATCGCTCGCTGAGTAAGATGATTTTGATTCACCTTTGTCAGAACCATGTCTTGGTTTATCGCTAGGTGCGTAAGAGGCATTTGCCGCTTTTCCAGCACGTTTGTCAACACCACGCCTTGGGGTATCGTTTGATGTGTTTGACACTTTTGCATTACGCTTGTCAGTTCCACGTCTTGGATTATCGCTCGATGTGTTTGGCGCTTTTTCATCACGCTTGCCAGTTACTCGTCTTGGTTTATCAAATTTTTTCATGTTTCTGCCTTTATGAATGCTTCGTCCTGAATTAATGTAGGTACCTCAGCGTCCACGCTCTGGGTCGTCAAATGGTTCAAGGTTTCAATGTCTTCTTTTTTATGTGCTTGTAAATTACTTGCCACTTCTGATAATGCTTGATCGCCTTCTTGCATTAGTTCAGATAACTCTTTAATCTCCGCTAGCGCTGGAAGTTCGCTCAATGAGCACAAGCCAAAATAATCCAAAAACGTTTTTGTCGTTGCGTAAATACATGGTCTACCAGGCACATCGCGATGTCCAACAACACGGATCCATTCCCGCTCTAGCAGCGTTTTCATAATGGAACTGCTCACTGCCACGCCGCGCACGGCTTCAACATCTGCGCGTGTTACGGGTTGACGATAAGCAACAATTGCTAACGTTTCAAGCAAGGCTTTCGAATACCGTTGTGGTTTTTCTTCTAGCAAGCGATGAAACCAAGTTTGATAAGCAGCACACGCTTGAAAACGATAACCTGAAGCCACTTCTTTTAGCTCAATGCCTCTGTCTTCATAGTGTGTTTGTAATGTTACTAACGCTTCTTTTACTTTTGCCAGCGTTATTTTTGGTTCTTCAATTAACTGATATAACTTTTCCGCACTTAACGGTGCGTCAGACACCATAATTAACGCTTCCAATACGCTCGTTAACATTTTAATGTTCATTAGTAGACACACTCACATGGATAGGGCTAAAAAGATCCGTTTGAACCAATTTAATCATCGACTGTTTAACCAGTTCTAAAATAGCGATAAACGTCACCACCAGGCCATGCCTGCCTTCTTTAAACGAAAATAAATCGCTAAAACTCGCAAACGGTTGGTGCTGTAATAGTGTTAATACACTTCCCATTCTTTCACGAATGGATAAGGTTTCTTTTTCAATGGCATAATGCGCATTATTATCTGCGCGCAATAAGACGTCTTTAAACGCTTGCATTAATGCATCAAAACTCACTTCTGGCATTGGCCGTTTAATTTCAGTGCCATCATAATCAACCAATAAATGCACAACATCTCGCTCGATGCGTTCGAGATCATCAATGCCTTCTGCGCCCTGCTTGATTTGTTCATATTCTAATAAACGACGCACCAATTCAGCCCGAGGATCCTCTTCGTCTTCTTCTTCAATTTCCTGCCTAGGCAAAAGCATGCGTGATTTTATTTCACATAACATGGCAGCCATCAATAAATAATCAGCGGCTAACTCAAGCTTTAATACATCCATTAAGTCAATGTAATCCATGTATTGCTTAGTGATTTTTGCCACAGGAATGTTTATAATATCAATGTTTTGCTTTTTAATTAAATAAAGTAATAAATCAAGTGGCCCTGTAAACGTTTCCAAAAATACTTCTAGGGCATCTGGCGGTATGTATAAATCATCTGGTAATGCCGTAATGTCTTGGCCATCAATAATCGCAATTATGGCATCCGGCGAAATCATTAATAATCAAGCCCCATGACATTACGTACTTGCTCTATCGTTGCTTTGGCTTCTTCGCGAGCCGCATCACTTCCTTCTGCAACAATGTTTTTAACCATCGTTAAATCGCTTTCGTATTCTTTTATTGATTCTTGAATAGGCGCTAACTCAGCATTAACTCGTTGAACAAGCACTTGCTTACAATCAACGCAACCAATGCCTGCTGTTCGGCAGCCTTCTTGAACCCATTTTTTTTCATCGACTGATGAATACACCTGATGTAATGGCCAAACAGGACAACGAAGTGGCGAACCTGGATCAGTTCGTCTTATACGCGCAGGATCGGTAGGCATGGTTAAAATTTTCTTTTCAACTTGCTCAGGTATTTCACGTAAACTAATCGTATTATCATACGACTTTGACATTTTTCGGCCATCTAATCCCGGCATTTTAGAAACGCTGGTTAATAGCGTTTCAGGCTCAACCAATACGATACGACCGCCACCTTCAAGGTAACCAAGCAAACGTTCTCTATCACCCAACGATATGTTTTGCTGAGCTTCAAGCAAGGCGCGGGCAACGGCTATCGCGTCAACATTACCTTCTTGCTGATAATCTGTTTTTAATTTCTGGTACAGTTTAGCATTTTTTTTGCCCATTTTCAAAATGGCTGCTTCTGCTTTTTCTTCATAGCCGAGCTCTCGACCATATAAATAGTTGAATCGGCGAGCAACTTCACGTGTTAATTCAACATGAGCAACTTGATCTTCTCCCACAGGCACAAAATCGGCTCGATACATAAGTATGTCAGCACTTTGCAGCAATGGATATCCTAAAAAACCATACGTAGCCAACTCTTTCTCTGCTAAGGCATCTTGTTGTTCTTTATAGGTTGGTACACGTTCTAACCAACCTTTAGGCGTCATCATGGATAAAAGTAAATGCAGCTCTGCATGCTCTGGCACCCATGATTGAATGAAAATGCGCGAAGAACCATGATTCACACCAGCAGAGAGCCAATCAATGACCATATTCCATACATTATTTGCAATAATGCCAGGTGATTCATAATGCGTGGTTAATGCATGCCAATCTGCGACAAAGAAAAAGCATTCATATTTATGTTGTAACTGAATCCAATTTTTAATCACACCATGATAGTGGCCTAAATGTAAGGGTCCTGTTGGTCTCATGCCTGAGATAACTCGTTTTTGCATTGAAAAATGATTACTCAAAAGATTTCCTATTTCTAAAAACGTTATTGA
>CAWVYD010000154.1:0-4810 GCA_963934185.1 uncultured Legionellaceae bacterium
TGATAATTTCAGTGCGATTAAAGCATAGCTTGTTCTATGGTGAGTGAGCAATGGATTTAGCATGCAAAAATATCAATGCATAAACGTTGCATTTTGAAAGGGCGTCGGTATATTATCTTGGTTCGTCTTAAACCTCAAATTAAGTCCCTACTATGCTCAAGTCAAACAAAATACGCTGTCACCTCTTTATTTTTTTAAGCTTATTGGTAAGCATAACCTGTGCAGCGACACCAGCAAGCACAAGTCCAGCGAAAACCTATCGAGTAGAAATCATTGCATTTAAAAATAATGATACACCAGAAAACACTGAAACGTTTCCTAATTACCCGGCTTTACCCGAATATAAAAACGCACTTGAGTTATTAGCAAGTGATGAAACCCTGACAAATTACATGATGTTACCGCGCGACCAGTTAACCTTAAACCGCGATGAAAATCTCATTCAAAAAAAAGAGCGTTACGAGTTGCTGTTTCACTATGGCTGGCTCCAACAGCAAAATGAAGAATTCACCGTACATTTACAAAGTGATTTATCTGATTCAGCCCAACTCGAAGGCACCATTAAAATCAAGCGCGGCTATTATTACAACGTTGCCCTTAATTTAGACCTACAACCTAAAACGATTGGGCCAAAACAGCATTTTGTCTTAAGTACTAAAAGAAACCTTAAAAACAAAGAAATGCATTTCATCGATCACCCTAAGTTTGGTGTGATCTTACAGATCACGACGCTGTAGTCAGTAACATTAATTTAACCACGAAATGTCATAACGATGCTTTATGCGTGCCGCTGCTAATGCAATACCATTGCATTAAGGCATGAGAGTCAGTGCCAGCCGGCGCTTCGCACCTTATGGCTGCGCCATAGTGTGGGTGTGAAAGGCAATCGCTTTCGTTCATGACTCCCTTAATTCAATGGCTTTGCGCTGCTAATGGCACACCACTCATCGCATCACTTACAATCGCCACCTCTGTTGCTTCAATGCATTTATACTGCGCGCGGTCATAAATTGCGGTTTTGACCGTGCACAGTATAAAAGGGTTAAAGCGTGCATGATAAGAAGCTAAGCAGTAAATCAGACAAAGCTCATAATTGAATAATTAAATTAAACACATACTTCTTCTACCTTATTATCACGTATCAGAGGTTTTGGCTTTGAAAGTGGTAACCGTTCAAGAATCGATTCACAACCAAATAATTGATAGACATTATGCCACTCATCACCAATACGAATTGACAACTCAGGATGAGGCAAATAGTAGCCCGTTGCTACTCTTAAAAATAACTGTCGATTATAAGGTCCCTGACGAGACACTTCATTTTTAGATAAGATACTCGAAAGGTAGGCACGTTTTTTTCTAAAATCGGCTAACACTGTCGATGGAAAAGAGTCAAAGGCATTTAAAAAATCATTCGTTGCAAAGGCAATTCGTTTAAGAAAAAAACCATCTTTACGCTTAGGCAAAAGCACTAACATGACTTGAAGCATTAAAAACTCCATCACATGCGCATCTATTTTTTTCATTGTATTATCAAACTGACAACTAATATTCGATGGTTTTAAAAGGGAGTACATTGATGAAAAACTACGCGCCATATCCGTTGAATCAATCGCCTCATTAAGCAAGTAAAAAAATGCATTTTTCCCGTAGTTATCAACCAAAAGTGGATCCGCACCTTGGTTTAGCAGTGTTTTTGCTAACGGATGCACTTGAAGTTTTGCACATACCATCAAGGGTGTTTGGTTAAAAGGGTTACGGTGATTAATACCATAACGATCAACATCATTAAATATTCTACGAGGTGTTTTTAATCGATAATCACTGTAATATTTTTCATCGATTATCTCTTTTGATTTATTGGCTTGTTTTGCCGCTTTAATACCAAATTGAGCTAATTGAAGCAATGCTTTCATTTCATTATAAACAAGAGCGTATTCAACCAATACAATTTTATCTTTTTTGTTGACCGCATTAAAATCAAGCGCAAGCTTGGTTTGTAATGCCATTTGTTTATGCGTGGTTAATACTTCCCATGGTACTGATTTAAGTTTTAAAACAGAACGATTGATTTCTTCAACTTGTTCATGTTTTCCTTGCAGCTCTAATTTTCTTGCTTCTTTTTGCCATTCTTCCAGCGAGGATTTTTGTTCTTTAATTTGATAATTGGTTTTAAAGTTTAAGTTTAACAATTTAAGCATAGGATGCTTATCCGTTGCTTCAACAAAAAAAATATTTTTTATCGCCCGGGTACAGGCCACATAAAGCGCATTAATATAAAACTTATAAACCTCTAATGTTTTGTCCGTTTTATCTTTAACACGCATGTATTGCATGTCTTGCTCTAATTCTTTTTCTGATACCCCAAAAGCAATGTCATGAAAACGTTTCTGTTCACAGCCAATTAAATTAAAAATAATGACTGATTCATACTCCAAACCTTTGGCTTCACGAATGGAAAAAACCAACGGTGTATTGAAATAACGCTTAGCCACTGCTTTATGTTCTTCTTCCAAAACCAATACTGCCACCTGGCTTGAACGATGTGTTTTACTGTTTAAATCCGTTAAAAACTTTCCTTCAATGGGTAAACATTGAATGGTGCCAGAACTTAAATTGCACGTTTCCATTAAATAATGACTTTCTTTATCAATCGAACCAAAACGCATGTTTTTAATTTTTAAAAGGGTATTAGAAAGCTCATTAACTTCAAGTGCATTACGATAATTTCTCGCCAATATTTGAATAATATTTTTAGGTGATTTAACACTGGCATCATAAAACAAAGACTTAACTTTAGACCACGAGAAAAAGTTAGGATGAACAATTTGATTGGCATCGCCACACATCATAAAGTGTGTTGGATTATGTAAGGTAGATAAAATTAATTGAATTTGAATGTTTGTCAGATCCTGCACTTCATCAATTACAACAAAGTCAAAACAAGGTGTTGTTAACGCCAAATAATCATGTGAGACCATATTTAAATCGTAATACCCATCTTGCATTAACCAGTGTAAATATCGTTCAAATAATTGATAAACATCCGCCCTTTGAGTTTTATCAAAGATCGTTTGCTTAATACCTAGTGCCAAATAATCATCCTTTGATAAACAAGCAGCGCTCACCAAGCTTCCTGTTAATACCCCTTTAAATTCTTCAAATAGTTTATTGGGATCACGCACTAATTTACTTGGCTGTTTTTTCGCCCAAGTTTCAAAAGAAGAAAAAGAAAGTGGCTTGCCTTGTGGAATTTTTAAACTTTCTAGAAACTCCTGATAATGAAAAAATTCAATTTCTTGAGCATCATTTTGGTAGTTTTCTGAATAATATAAATTTCGCGCACTTTCTGTTAAATAAGGTGACTGTGATACGTATAGCACCTGCCCTGGCAGCTGCTTTAATTTTTCGAGCGTTAACGCTGTCTTGCCACTACCTGCTGCGCCAACAATGATTAACGGTGGCTTAATGGTAAAAATGGATTCTTGAATATCATCAAACGATAAAATTTTATTTAAAAAGTGGACGGTATCATTACTGTCATTTAAGTGCGTTAGGCACTCTTCACTTTCCTCTTGCGTAAGTAAGTTAAATTCTTCTTCTTTAATGGTGCCATGATTTTGTAAAAAACGAGATTTTTCATACGCGTGTTCTCGTATCACCTCAAGAATGAGTAGACAACGCTCGTTATTATGCTTAACAAATTTAAAGAGAATACGATTAGTATGATCCAACTTAGCTCGATAATAAGGCGTATTACTTAATTTTTTCACTTGAGCGCCACTAAAATCACCTTTTTTTAAAAGTAACGTAATTTTAGTGTATTTTTGTTTTAAGCCAGCAACGTTTAATTCACCGTATTCAAGCAATCTCATTTAACTTCCTTTTTTTGTATATACACTCATAGGCACAATGATTTATTTTTGGGTGATTATAAGTTTCTTACTTAAAACTAGCAAATTTAAGTATTAATGATTCTTTAAACAACAAGTCTGACGGCCCAAGCAAAGGGCAATTATGATTGACCCATTATTTAATCAAGGTATTATTTGCGGTAAGATAATTATCATAGGATCACGCCAATGAACCATGCAATAAAAATTTCTCCTTCCATTTTAGCCGCTGACATGGCATGCCTAGGACAAGAATGCGATGACGTTATATCAGCAGGTGCCGATTGCATTCACTTTGATGTGATGGACAACCATTACGTACCCAATTTAACGATTGGTCCAAACGTATGCCAAGCGCTCATCAATTACGGAATAAAAGCACCTATTGACGTGCATTTAATGGTAAACCCCGTCGATGACTTAATCATTAAATTTGCCAAAGCCGGTGCTAACCATATATCCATTCATCCACAAAGCAGCTTACATTTACACAGTAGTTTACAATTAATACGTGATCACGACTGCACTGCTGGCATAGTGCTCAACCCCGGCGCAACGTTGGATGCACTAACGCATTGCCACCACTTAATCAGTAAAATAGTTATTATGACGGTTAATCCTGGTTTTGGTGGCCAATCCCTCATTAAAGAAATGCTGACTAAAATACGCAAAGCACGCGCTTTATATCCCGCTTTATCAATCCAGGTCGATGGCGGCGTAACGGCTGATAACATTGCCTCATTAGCCCAAGCAGGCGCCAATGATTTTGTTGCAGGCTCAGCTATATTTAATCAAAAAGACAGAAAGGCAGCACTGTTATCACTTAGAAAAAACGCGGAAAATAATAAAGAACAAAAATAGATTGTTAGGGCGTGTTGACAATTCGTTTTGGAGTGAAGGAGA
Source organism: uncultured Legionellaceae bacterium (assembly GCA_963934185.1). Classification (GTDB taxonomy): domain Bacteria; phylum Pseudomonadota; class Gammaproteobacteria; order Legionellales; family Legionellaceae; genus CAWVYD01. The sequence continues at coordinate 4,797 of CAWVYD010000154.1, forward strand.
TGATTGGCTTTAGT
>CAWVYD010000155.1:0-4794 GCA_963934185.1 uncultured Legionellaceae bacterium
CCCCCCCCCCCCCCGTTCTCTTCAAGTAATGAGTTCATTTATTTTTGTTCCTAAATGACATTTATGATTAAGTTAGCCAAAACGAATTGTCAACACGCCCTAATGTTTTAATCATTTAGTTGGGAATTATATTGCTGGCAAAAAGTCGCATTTTCATGGGGCTTTGGTATACTTATTCTTATTTTTTTATTAGGGGAAAATTTATGAAAAAGCAATCATGGTTAGTTGGGTTATTTATAGTTCTTAGTGGTTTAGGCATCAATGTACAAGCTGCTACATCTAAAGTAGGCATTGTGGATTTAGCAAAAATCATGGCACAAGCCAAACAAGGCAATGAGATAAAAGCAAAGTTAGCCAAAGAGTTTGAACCTAGAAAGAAAAGTTTAATGAGTTTTCAAGACAGTATTAAAGCTGACATTGAAAAGTTACAACGTGATGATGCGATTATGACAGACGCACAAAAAACAGCGTTACAACAAAAAATCATGACGGATCGTAAGGCGTTTGAAGAAAAAGGCCAAGCGTATCAAAAAGAATTAACGGCAGCGCATAATAAAGCCATGCAACTGTTTTTTGGTGATGTTAAAAAAGTGGTAGATGTGATTGCTAAATCAGGTAAATACGACATGATTTTACAAAAAGAAGGTGTTTTCTATTCAGCATCAAACATGGACATTACGAGTCAAGTGGTTGCTAAACTATAAACACCTACACACTTTTAGAAGTAGCAGCAGCAATCAAGGGAGAGGCCCATTCTCAATCATTAGGCTTGATTGAAAATGTGGCCTCTCTGTCGTTAGCTAATGCACGTTCAATTGCGTGTTTTACTCATGAAACACAGTTAGTGTTACTTGCTTCTAGTAAAGCAGCGGTTATTCTAACTACGCCAGTACTTGCTCATCATTGCAAAAGGTCATGCATTACCGTTTTATGTGTGCCTAGTGTGGCAGAGCGGTTATTGTCGCTATTTAGTGTCAATGAAGAACGAATGGCATTTGATAATGCGCGGCAAAATATTCATGCCAGCGCAGTAATTTCAGCGGATGTTATATTAGGGCGTGATGTTTTTATTGACGCTCATGCGGTCATTTCTAAAGGCGTTATCTTGGGAGATGGTTGCATTATTGGTGCCCACGTTTTTTTGGGTGAACATACTACTTTGCATGATGAGGTAACGCTTAGCCCTGGCGTTACACTTTTAAGTCATACGATCATTGGCAAAAACAGCAAAATTGATAGTGGGGCAATTATTGGTTCTAAGCCTTATAATCCGGTTAAAAGCCAAGGTAAATGGAATTTAAATCCTCCCGTAGGGCGGGTGATGATTGGTGAGGAAGTTCATATTGGCGCAAACACAACGATTGATCGAGGCGTTTTTGGTGATACGTTAATTGGTGATGGCGTTGTTATTGATAATTTAGTACATATTGCGCATGACGTTATGATAGCAGAGCAGACGGTGATTGCTGCGTGCGCCATCGTTGGTGCTTACACTGTTATCGGTGAGCATTGCACCATTGGCGGTGGTTGCAGCATTGCTGGCCAATTAACCATCGCCAATGACACTGTGTTGACAGGGCGAACGACGGTTAGTCGATCGTTATTAAAACCAGGCATTTATTCATCAGGTGTTACCGCGCAACCACACGATACATGGCGTCGAAATGTCGCTAGATTTCATCGTTTAGATGCATCCATTAAAAAATTAAGAAAACTTAAAAAGACATAGAAAATACAGAGAGTATTTGAATGAGTAAAATAATTGAAACAGAAGAAATTTTTAGGTTAATACCGCATCGTTATCCGTTTTTGTTAATTGATAGAGTCACAGATTACGAGCCCTTTAGCCATGTTCATGCAATTAAAAACGTCACCATTAATGAACCTTTTTTTCAAGGTCATTTTCCTAAGAAGCCTATTATGCCTGGCGTGCTTATTTTAGAAGCGTTGGCTCAAGCATGTGGTGTACTGTCTAGTAAATCATTGGTACCAAGTGAAGGCATGGAATTGATGTATTATTTTGCTGGCATAGATAATGCTCGTTTTAAATACATGGTTACTCCAGGCGATACACTTGAATTAAAAGTGCAATTAACTAAACATCGTCGCGATATTTGGAAAATGCATGGTGAAGCATACGTTGGTAATGAGTTGGCATGTTCTGCTGATTTAATGAGCGCTGTTAAGGAAGTGAAACGTGATTGATCCCCGAGCAGATATACATCCAGATGCATGTATTGCTGATAATGTCAGCATTGGTCCTTGGACTGTCATTGGCCAAAATGTCACTATTGGCGAAAGCACAGAGATTGGGTCGCACGTTGTGATCTGTGGTCGAACCACCATTGGCAAGCATAATAAAGTGCATCAGTTCGCCTCTCTTGGTGATGCGCCTCAAGATTTAACGTATAACGGCGAAGATACCCAATTAATTATTGGCGATCATAATGTGGTACGTGAATACGTAACCTTTAGCCGGGGCAGTGCCAAAGATGATGGCATTACTTTGATAGGTGATCATAATTATTTTATGGCGTATTCGCACGTTGGCCATGATTGTAAAGTGGGCAATCATGTAGTAATGGTCAACTGTGCGGCATTATCTGGCCATGTGGTGGTTGAAAATTATGCAAATATTGGCGCTTACGCGGCGGTGCATCAGTTTTGTCATGTTGGCGCTTATTCTTTTATTGGTCGCGCAAGTTACGTCACTAAAGATGTTTTACCCTTTGTAATGATTTCAGGGCAAACCGTGTCTGCGTGCGGCCTGAATACAGTTGGTTTAAAGCGCAATGGTTTTACTGCGGATGAAGTGGATGCCTTACGACGCGCTTATAAAATTATTTTTAGGCGCGGTTTAACCGTGCAACAAGCCATTGTAGAGCTTGTTGAAATTTTACCCGAATGTCAGAAAATATCAGCGATGATTGAAGGCTTAAAAAACTCAACAAGAGGCATTGTGCGCTAATGATAAATGCACTGTCGTTAGTCAATGTTAGCTCAGTAGCTCTTGGCGGCGCATTGGGCGCATCATCGCGTTATGCCTGCAGTATTTTAATGGCTCGTTTGTTAGGCAGTGCTTTCCCATACGGTACGTTACTGGTTAACGTACTAGGCAGTGCATGCATGGGGATAATAGCAACGATTTGTGCTTATAAAGGCGATGCAACGCATCCTTTTTCCTTAATGGTAATGGTTGGTTTTTTAGGCGCTTTTACAACATTTTCAAGCTTTTCGTTAGATACGTTAAATTTATTTTTAAATGCAGAGGCAGGGATGGCATTAATAAATGTTTTGCTTAATACCGTCTTATGCGTAGTGTTTGTGACGCTTGGTATGATGGTCACTAAATTTTTTGTAGGATAAGGTTATGTTAGACATTGAACAATTAAGAGAAAATATTAATCACATTGCTAAACGTTTGCAAGACGTTAGACATTTTACATTGGACACTGAAAAATTCAATGCCTTAGATGTTAAACGCAAAGCATTGCAGGTTGAAACTCAGTCTTTGCAGCAAGCGCGTAATAGTCGCTCAAAGATGATTGGTCAAGCCAAAGCAAAAGGTGAAAACATTGAGCCTCTACTAGCGGAAGTAGCGGACTTAGGCGATCAGTTAGATGCATCTAAATCTAAAACAAAAGAGGTGCTTGATGAGTTACAAGCGTTTCTTTTAGGGTTGCCAAACTTACCTGCTGATGACGTTCCGCTAGGAAAATCAGAAGATGATAATGTTGAAATTAATCGCGTAGGTTCGCCAAGAACGTTTGATTTTACGCCTTTGCCACATGAACAAATTGGCGAACAGTTAGGTATGATGTGTTTTACCCACGCTGCTAAAATAACCGGTAGTCGGTTTGTGGTTATGAAAAATGGCCTCAGTCGATTGCACCGTGCTTTGGCGCAATTCATGTTAGACGTGCATAGCCAGGAACATGGCTACCAAGAAGTTTACGTGCCTTTTATTGTTAATAAAGAGAGTTTAATAGGCACTGGCCAGCTGCCAAAATTTGAAGATGATTTATTTAAGCTTGAAGGCGAACAAGGCTTTTATTTAACGTCAACCGGTGAAGTGCCAGTGACTAACTTGGTGCGTGATACCCTTTTGGATGCAAGTGAGTTGCCATTGAAATTTGTTTCGCACACGCCATGTTTTCGAAGTGAAGCAGGTTCGTATGGTCGTGATACCAGAGGTATGATCCGTCAACACCAATTTGAAAAAGTCGAGTTAGTTTGGGTAACTAAACCAGAAGAGTCTGAAAAAGCACATGAACAATTACGTCAAGACGCGGAAATGATTTTACAAAAATTAAACTTGCCTTATCGAGTTGTTATGTTGTGTGGTGGTGATTTAGGGGCGACGGCCACAAAAACGTATGACTTAGAAGTTTGGTTGCCATCACAAGATTGCTACCGGGAAATATCTTCTTGCAGTAATTGTAATGATTATCAAGCGAGGCGTATGCAAACCCGTTATCGCGAAAAAGGCGATAAAGAAACCACTTTTACTCATACGTTAAATGGATCTGGTTTAGCGGTTGGTCGAACACTGGTTGCCGTTATGGAAAATTATCAAATGGCGGACGGACGAATCGAAGTCCCTGAGGCGTTATATCCTTATATGAATGGCCAGAAAACAATTTAAAATGGTGGCATAAAGTACCCTTGTTCCTTCTTTAAATACCATCCATGTTTTATTTCTCAACGATGGTTAAGAAATAAAACTTTGTCGTCAGACTTCCTAGGGCGTGTTGACAATTCATTTTGAAGCGCTTGACCTAACTGGACTTTGTT
>CAWVYD010000156.1:0-4748 GCA_963934185.1 uncultured Legionellaceae bacterium
AAAAAAGCATATCATTATGCATCCTGGGCCCATTAATCGAGGCGTAGAAATTACGTCTGAAGTCGCAGACGCTGACTATTCGGTTATTTTAAAACAAGTAAAAAATGGCGTGTTTATGCGTATGGCTATTTTAGACTGGCTGTTAAGGGATACGTTATGCCCGCGCGAAGTATATACTGCGCGCGGCCATAAATTAATTAAATAATCTTTTTGACGAGGGTTCTTGCCGTGCTTTTATTTGTTTCATTGTGACCTAATAATCAGTCATTACGTGACTGGTAACGTCTAATGCAGACACTTATGACAGTATCGCCTCATCAAAGCAGACGGATGTTTTCTTATCCGCTTGTTCTTTATTACTTTTTGTCTAAAAAGTTAACATTGCGAAAACCGATGTAACGTCATATAATTCTTCTTTTTTTGTATAAAGATATTGAATGTTCATGCGAAGGTTTGTTTTTAGTGATGCGTGCTTAGACAATGGTTGTGCAATAACCATTGGCAATTTTGATGGTCTTCATTTGGGGCATCAAACCATGTTGTCGCAGTTAAAAAAAGCGGCTAAGGCAAGGGATTTGCCAACGATGGTGGTGTTGTTTGAACCTCAACCCATGGAATATTTTAATAAATCCTCTTCGCCTGCGCGCTTAATGAGTTTTCGACAAAAAGTCGAATCCATTCGCGAACTTGGTATTGATGCGGTTATTTGCTTATCGTTTAATAAACCTTTGGCGTTGTTATCAGCGCGACGGTTTGTTGAATCCATTTTGTGTCAGAAAATTAAGGCGCGCTATGTCTTGGTTGGGCAAGACTTTAAATTTGGCCATAAACGTCAAGGCAATACACAATTATTGAGTGAACTGAGTGACGAGTTTGGCTTTGAAACAGCGCTGTGTGAGTTAACCGAACAGGACAGCGAAAAAGTCAGTTCGACTCGCGTTAGACACGCATTAACACAGGGTGATTTAACGACGGCAAAACAGCTATTAGGGCGGCCTTATCAGATAAGTGGGCGTGTTAAACATGGCGCTAAACGCGGTAGACTTATCGGCGTACCAACGGCTAATATTCAAATCAAGCACTTGCCTTTGACGTTGCGCGGTGTTTTCAGTGTTGAAGTGTTGCATAACAATACAACCTATAGTGGCGTAGCAAACGTTGGTTTTAGGCCAACTGTTTCGGGTAATACGCCTCAGCTTGAAGCGCACCTATTTGATTTTAGTGGTGATTTGTATGGCCAGCGAATCGTGGTTTCTTTTATACAAAAAATACGAAACGAACAAAAATTTGAGTCATTTGAGGCGTTAACCACGCAGATAAAACAAGACATTATCACAGCCCAACAACAATTGAGAATTTCCCATGAGCACTTATAAAGAGACATTGAATCTTCCAAAAACTGCGTTTCCAATGAAAGCGAATCTTGCCAATCGTGAGCCTAAATGGCTGGCTGAATGGCAGCAAGAAGGATTGTATGAGCAGATAAGAGCGCATCGTCAAGGCGCACCAAAATTCATTTTGCATGACGGGCCTCCGTACGCTAATGGTCACTTGCACAGTGGCCATGCGCTAAATAAAATTTTAAAAGACATTGTTATTAAATCGAAGACCTTAGCTGGCTTTGATGCGCCGTACGTGCCGGGTTGGGATTGTCATGGTTTGCCCATTGAATTAAACGTAGAGAAAAAATTTGGCAAAGCGGGACACAAATTGTCGGTTCGAGACTTTAGGCAAAAATGCCGCGATTATGCTGCCTCACAAGTTAATATTCAGCGTGAAGAATTTAAACGTTTTGGTGTGCTTGGCGATTGGCGTAATCCTTACGTCACCATGGACTTTTCATACGAAGCCAATACCATTCGTGCTTTGGGTAAAATCATTGAACAAGGCCACTTGCATCAGGGGTTTAAACCCGTGCATTGGTGTTTGGATTGCGCGTCCTCTTTGGCAGAAGCTGAAGTGGAATATGAGGATAAAACCTCCGCATCCATTGATGTAAGGTTTTACGTAAAAGATATGACAGCGTTATCTAAAGCCATTAATCACAACAGCGAAGCGCTTTCGGTTAATATTCCAATTTGGACAACCACGCCTTGGACTTTGCCTGCTAACCAAGCGGTATCGGTGAATGCGGAACTTGATTATGCATTGGTTTGTTTGAATCGTGATGAACACATCATTATTGCAGAAGGTTTGTTAAGTGAGGTAATGGCACGTTATGAGGTGACACAACATCAAATTGTTCAGCGCTTTAAAGGTGTCGTTCTCGAAGGCTTGTTATTACAGCATCCTTTATTTGACGAGCGTCAAGTGCCTGTCATTTTAGGTGACCATGTGTCATTAGAAGCGGGAACAGGCTGCGTGCATACGGCGCCAGCACATGGGCCAGATGATTACGTGGTGGGATTAAAGTATCATCTGCCACTTGATAACCCCGTGATGTCTAATGGTTGTTACGCAGATACAGTGGAAGGCTTTGCGGGTTTATACGTTGCTAAAGCGGATAAAGTGATTTTAGAAGCGCTTGAAGCCAAAGGTGTTTTGTTGGCAAGCAGTAAAATACAGCATAGCTACCCCCATTGCTGGCGTCATAAAAGTCCGATTATTTTCCGGGCAACGCCCCAGTGGTTTATTTCCATGGACAAAGAAAACTTAAGAGACAGCGCGTTAAAATGCATTGAAGACACACAGTTTATCCCTTCATGGGGACGAGCGCGCATTAAAGGCATGATAGCAACCAGGCCGGATTGGTGTATTTCACGTCAACGATCATGGGGCACGCCAATCCCGCTGTTCATTCATAAAGAAAGTGGGGCATTGCATCCCAATACCGTAGGCTTAGTGGCTAAGGTGGCTGATCTTGTTGAAAAAGAAGGCATGGATGCGTGGTTTGAAATTGAAAGCAGCGAGTTATTGGCTGATGAAGTCAATCAATACGATAAAGTAACCGATACTTTAGACGTGTGGTTTGATTCTGGCGTGTCACACTTTAGTGTGCTGGATGCTAATGACGTATTGCAATCACCAGCTGACTTATATTTGGAAGGTTCCGATCAACACCGTGGTTGGTTTAATTCGTCATTAATGACGGCTTGTGCGATGCAAGGTAAAGCGCCATATAAAACCGTCTTAACACACGGATTTGCTGTTGATAAAGACGGCAAGAAAATGTCTAAATCCAAAGGCAATTACATTGCACCAGAAAAGTTAATCAATCAATCTGGCGCCGATATCTTACGCTTATGGGTGGCATCAACAGATTATCAAAGTGATGTGCATTTATCGGATGAAATATTTAAGCGTACAGCAGATGCTTATCGACGAATGCGTAATACATGTCGATTCTTGTTGTCGAACTTGTTTGATTTTGACATTGAAAATAATACGGTTGCTAAAGATGAATTGGTTGAATTAGATGCATGGGCGATTGCGCAAGTGAGGCAATTGCAAAACGATGTGACGGATGCGTATGAGCGTTACGATTTTCATGTGGTCTATCAAAAGCTTTTACATTTTTGCACGGTCGATATGGGCAGTTTCTATTTAGACGTGATTAAGGATCGGCTGTATACCTGCGCCAGAGATAGTGTTGCCCGACGTTCGAGCCAAACAGCCATGCATCACATCATTGAAACCTTAACGCGTTTAATGGCGCCTATTTTAAGTTTCACTGCGCATGAAGTATGGTCATTTCTACCGCCTGGTAAGCGTGATGCGTCAGTTTTCTTTAGCACGTGGTATGACGAATTTCCAGACATTAACGCCATTGATTTAGACAAGTGGCAAAATTTAAGAGACGTTCGTGATGTGGTTAATAAAGCGCTTGAGCTAAAACGTAAAGAGGGCGTTTTAGGGGCAGCGCTTGAGGCAAATGTTACGCTTTATGCCGCAGATCAAACGTTTGATTGGTTAACCCAATTAGACAATGAAATTCGCTTTGTTTTAATCACCTCACAAGCAAGCGTACTGCCTTTAAGTAACGCGCCAGACTCAGCTGAAACATGTGATATTGAGAACCTCAAACTTGATGTTTCAGCATTAACTCATGCTAAGTGTGAGCGCTGCTGGCATCGACGTGAAGACATAGGCACAAACAAAGCACATCCAGAACTATGTGGACGCTGCGTCGGTAATGTGAGTCATAATGTAGAGCAGAGGCAACATGCGTAAAAATTTTTTATGGTTGATCGTAAGCGTGGTTGTTTGCTTGATGGATTTTGTTAGCAAACATTACGCGCTAACGCAACTTGCGCCATATCAACCACGTGCTGTCACGTCTTTTTTTAATCTTACACTGGCGTTTAACAAAGGGGCGGCATTTAGTTTGTTGAACTCGGCATCGGGCTGGCAAAATGTATTTTTTATCGGCATTGGTTGCGTTATCTCTGTTGTTCTTATCGTGTGGCTTTATCGGTTAAGTCTTGCAGAAAAATGGCAAGGCTTAGCCATTAGTTTAATTTTGGGCGGCGCTTGGGGGAATATTTACGATCGATTTCAGTACGGATTTGTTATTGATTTTCTAGACGTTTACATGGGTCAATATCACTGGCCTATTTTCAACTTAGCTGACAGCGCCATTTGCATTGGCGCCGCCTTAATGCTTATTTTAAGTTGGTAAGAAACCCTACCCAAACAACTTGGAAATACCTGTTTTAGCCTTCGATATTATCTCCTCATTAAAGGATTAAAACATTAGGGCGTGTTGACCATTCGTTTTGGAGTGAAGGAGATGATTGGCTTTAGTTATA
>CAWVYD010000157.1:0-4738 GCA_963934185.1 uncultured Legionellaceae bacterium
ATTCTTGCGTTTTTAAATGCTTTTTTAAACAGATATCACTAAAACCAGCCTACTCTTTCACTCCAAAACGAATTGTCAACACGCCCTAATAAAACTTTAATATTTATTATGTGTACTTATTGGGGCTTTGTTGAATCGCTCTAGATCTAATCAGATTTGTGCTTTTTTCGCCTACCACTTAAAGTGTAACTTTTTTATACTTGCGGGTATTTTTATGCCAAACAGAGGGTTGAATCAGAAAGAAATTAGGGATGGCTCAAAACTACTGAGCACTTACTCAATTTTTAGCAGTCATTGTTGATGTTATGTCTCACGCAATATAGACTTCAACCAGCAGATTTGTCTCGCTTAAATTAAGTTTGTTGAAGAGGTTTGATACTTAAAGTGCTTGAGATGAAAATAAAGATTAAAGAATGATTGAAAAAGACGCACAATTGAGTTGCGACAAAACAAAGACAGCCTGGTTAATAATGCTTTATATAATGACTTCTATTCGTACTTTGATCCAGTTTAAACAATTATTAAGTGATAAGTCGGTATTACTGCGGCCCGAGAAATGTAGTAATTGCGGTAAATCATTCCCTTGGTTTCATGGCACAACACCTCGCAAGCCTGATCGCGGGCTAAGCAGTAAAGGTGCTTTCAATCCTATTTATCTTCATTGTTTTTATTGCTCTTATTGTCAAAAGACAACATCGATGCTGCCAGAGTGCATTCCCCCACGCCGTTGGTATCTTTGGTCAGTTTAAGCGTCTGTATTGAAAATGTTTTTATTCGGTCATAATTATTGGATGGTTCAAATGTAGTGACCCATCCCGAAAACGGCATGATTTTGACTTTTGAATCTAAAAAAGGCGTTCATCGAGTGCTACAGGTTTACATCCACCTGGGGGGCCAGTTTTACAATTACCACCGGTGCACGTATTTCCGCTCATATGTGAAAAACAACAATTACCACCAGCACAATGATTGATCTCCCCACTTATGGAACATCTCCCACCATTACACGTATTATTATCCCCTGTAATGTTACAATTCCCTCCTGGACACGCATTACCGATCCACGCAAAAGCGCGTTGAGACAATATTTATACCACTAAAGAATGGAAGAGATCAGACAGCTTAAGGTGCATCCCTTCAATCATTTTTGAGTCAAAATGAACAACAAATTTATCACCAAGTTCGTATACTTGGAAAAAAAGCTGCCCTCGATGAGCGTCTAATAACTCGCTACTTGATTGCTGCCAATCAATGAATCTATGCTGGCATGTTTTATGACCCTTGAGTGAAGAAACATACGTGTAATTAATTTTATAACGCTTATCAGTTTGAACGTTTAACCATGACTTTATTAAATCATTGGTATAAAACTGACTCATAACATCATAATTCATATGGTGAAAATATAACGTTAAACGTTCTGTTACATACACCGCTAATTGACGCTTGGTCTTATGCGGCAACATCACAAGCGGTAACATGGTTTCTGCGCTAAGCATTAAGCTAGCCGTATACAATGAACTTGAAAGACGATTGGATAAGGTAATATTAGTTACAAATTTTTCAACCTGCGTAATCGTTACAATGCTTTCATACATTATCATAAGAAAAATAGTGCTATAAGGCACATTAACGAGTTGATGCTTTTCCATATAGTCATCAATGGCGCTTTTTCCTAAGGTGAAAGTGCTACTGATTAGTTTATCAGCACCGTCAAAAAAGGCTAACAATGCCTTAGGATTGACGGATGATTGCTTATCAAATGTTGATAATAGGCGAGAAATATCCTTTACTTTTGTTTGGTTAATTCGAGTAATCATATTCAAGTGCTTAACCTGCACCTCTAAACTCGGCATTTTATTTACAAAGTTATTCTCATAACGTAATAATATTTCCTCGCGTAAATTTATAATTGACCAAGCATCAAGCGCAATATGATGAAATGAAATAATTAGGTATTTTTTATTATTAATTTTTTCTAAATAAATTTTCACAAGCTGAGAATCATTAACACTCGTTGTTAATTGTTCATCCGTTAATGCCTGAAAGGCAGAGAACGCTACTTTTTTATTGATGATGGTTTTATTGGTTTTAACACGCTCAAAAGAATAATCATCATCCTTTTTCAGGATGCGACAACTTAACATAAAGTGATTATTAACCGTTGCCACAATCGATTTTTTTAATTTATAAAGGCTTATTTCATTTACTAAAGCGTAGCGACACACGTATCGGCCAAGATTGCGTCTTATTTTTAAAAATGGCTTAACATACATATGCACTTGTATATGATTTAGTTTTACTTTTTTATCATCCTTATTTAAAAAGGTTGGTAACGATTGCAGATAAGTGGAAATCTCCGATAATTTAATGTTTGCCTGATTTTGACTAACATCAAAATATTTACCGGTCCGCTTCCTTACATAATCAGATAGTTCAATGTAATCAATGGATGTCAAACCCAGCTGGCTTAGCATATAAGAGTCATCAACTTCATTACTTGTGAAAAACTTTTTAAAAAAATTTAACGTGTCGTTGTGAATTAAACCATAATTAATTTTTCCACTTGGTGTTAATGCGATGTTGTGTTTAAATTCATATTTTTCTGGCAACATATAATCGGGGAGGTGTTTAGAAAAACATTTCTTTAAATCATAAATATTCTCAGCATTATTCTCACCTTCAATAATAAAATGAATCTGATTATCCCCATCAACAATGGCTGCCGCCTTGCCCATGGGGTCAAAATTAAAATAAACTTTTTCAATGTGTTCTAAATTTATTTTTTGCCCAAGTCTCTTAATCATCCTAGAATTACAGGCGTAAAAATAAATATTGTTACCCTTAATAGTAACGATATCATCGGTTTTAAAAAATCGTTTATCTTTTTGAATAGCAAAGTGACTTAAGCTTAGTGTTAAATCTAAATAACCTGTACATAACGAACCAGAAACATATAAATAATAAACATCATCTTCTTTTAAAACTAACGCATAATCAGAACCTTTTCTTAATGTACCTAAACAGTCTGCTTCAGACTCTGATAATTTTTTATTTATTTTTTTATAAAAAGGCATGAAATATTCAGTTGCGCCGTATAAATTATAAAATTCGCATTGGGCATTAATGAAAGTGAACCACTGATTAATGTCATGCGCTCGTATGGCTTCACCGCCCAAAAATATTTGGCGAACACTAATCACTTGAATACCCAGTCTTAAATAAACCACATGCGTTTGAAATACTTTAAAAAACGTAGGCAAAAACGTTAATATCGTTATTCTATGCTGATTAATCAATGCTAAAAGATGCTCGATTTTATTGCTTTCTTGATGATCCGAAATGACAACGCTGCCGCCAACAAACATGGGTAAAAAAAGTGGTCGCAAACAGGCAATAACGGATAATTTGGTTGAAAACAAAAACACATCCCTAACCGTCGGCTTAAATTCAACCAAACAAAAGGAAAGATAATCCGCAATCACCCTATAATGATAATGACATAATTTTGGTTGACTGAGGGTGCCTGAGGTAAAAAACATCATACCTGGTAAAATACTAAATAATTTTTCATTTTGGTTTTTGTAACTAAAAAAATCTTCTTCTACCTTTTTCGTTACTGTTTCGTCAAAATCACGCTGAAACTTTACTTTTAAGTTAGGATCTACCAGCAATAGATCAAAGCAAGTTCTATCCATTTGAGCCTTTATGCTATTACCTGACATAGACGTATGAACTGATAAATAAGTGCGATTACTTATGACAACAGCATACATTAAACAAATGCTGTTAATGGATGGTTCACTCAGTAACATCACCGACTGCACATTAAGTGTATCGAGCCAATTCATATACTTTTTAATTTGTATCAAGCATTGCTCTGAACTAATGCTCCTATCCTTTTCAATTAAAACGTGTAGGTGATTGTGTTTGAATCCGCCACGAAGCAACTTAGAAAATGCGTCATTTTGATGATAAGGATATTCGTCATTCATGTGCTTTATCACCTAATAATCCACCCATTGTTAGTTGTCTATCTGATATGCTTTGACAAAGAAATTAATTCGGTTATTCCGCAGAATGTATGGGCAAATAATTGAACACCCCAAAGTGAACACGCCCTAATAAATGGACTAAACCATTGAGTGTTAAAACAAAAAGTTAAGTCAAAAGGAAAGGATAGGTTCATAAAGACAATACTGAATTCACTGGAAAAGTTCAAATCATTTATTTATGGAAAGATGAGTTTTGAGATCATAAAAAATCACCCTTCGCTTGTCATAGACAATATTAGCGCGCAAGAATTGATCTGGCTACACTAAACAGGGCTCGTAAAGGATACTATTACGAAACGGAGAAAAACGATGTCAAAGCGTACAACCAAAAGTTACAGCATAGAATTTAAGCAATCGTCCGTAACGTTATACTGATGGCCATATGGCATAGAAAGACTGGTGCAGCTTTCATTTGGCATACCAATCGTGGCAGTCAATAAGCATCTGAAAGCCATCGGCAAATTTTAAAAGATCATGGAATTATTCAAAGCATGAGCCGAAAGGGAAATGGTTGCCCGATAAGGCAAAGCCAAACCTAGGGCGTGTTGACAATTCATTTTGAAGCACTTGACCTAACTGGCCTTTGTTCTATCTGCTTAAAAAATCATTTAAAATACTCAAAAGGGCGCCGGCCACTTAGTTAAGATGTACTTAACTTAGGCGTTCGATACTCTCACCCATTC
>CAWVYD010000158.1:0-4732 GCA_963934185.1 uncultured Legionellaceae bacterium
ATTTTGATAACTAGTCGATAGTGGCTCATCAAAAAAAACCATACCTTTTGTCGGTGACTTATTTAAGTCTACAGCGATATGACTTTTTCTCAATTGTTGTTGTAGCCCATCAATTTCTTCATCTTTTGCTTTAAGAATCAGTGCCGTTTCTTCCTGACATGTGATTTTATCAAATATAATGTTTAACGACTGTTCGATGTTTGCTAATGCTTTTGATTCATCCAAAACACCTGATGCATTTAAAGGTATAAGCAAATGCTCACGAATACACAAACCTAGTTCCGTCAACCCTGAATAACCGCCATAACCTCTGGTTGTACTAAGCGTATAACTACCGCCACCAAATGTACTTGTAAAAGGACGTCCCGTGTGATTTAACTCATACAATTCATGGATCAAATTAATTAAGGAATATTTGTAAACCATTCTTGAGCTAACGTTTGCCTTTAACGCTTCATTATCCTTAGAAGGATATTCCTTTAACGTGGCTGATAATAAATCAATCGATTGGATAACTTCATAGAATAAAATTAAGTGAGACGATTTTGATAGCGCCTTACCTCGCGTTTTATTGATGCACTCTTGAATTGAAGCGGGTTCATTTGCCAACGTATTACGCTCAGAGCACTTAATGTTTTTATAATCAATGATGATTTTCTTAAAGGCATTACACAGTTCTTGCAGAGTATCCATTGTCTCTCCTTAAGCCATGACTATTTAATAAAAAATGAATTAGGGTGTATTGACTAATTATCCCCTAAGGCATTGCCAACAAAACTTAATCTAACTATCAATATATACCGATGTCCATCTTAGATGCCAGTATTGATCCTTGAAAAAACTACGTAGAGACTTCATTTATGCTATAATTTAGTTTAATCGTGTCATATCCTTAATCATTGGAGAGTATTATGCAAAGAGATAACACTGACTTTGTTGTTCGTAGTCAATCGTCTATTTTATCTAGCCACAAGGTTCTTAGAAATACTTACATGTTACTTAGCTTAACGTTCCTTTTTAGTGCTTTTATGGCATACATTGGCTTGGTAAGTGGTGCAGGTCATGTAGGTTTTTTAGTCATGATAATCGGCGTTTATGGTTTAATGTTTTTAACGCTTAAATTTAAAGACTCGCCTTTAGGCTTAGTCTTTGTTTTTGCTTTCACTGGCTTTTTAGGGTTTACCTTAGCACCAATGCTTAGCCATTACTTAGCTGCCTATTCAAACGGTGGTCAAATTATTATGACAGCCCTTGGTGGCACAGGCGCCATTTTCTTTGCGCTATCAGGCTACGCCTTAATTACTCGGAAAGATTTTAGCTTTATGCAAGGCTTTCTTTTCGCAGGGATGATAGTCGTTTTCCTTTGTGCGATAACAAACTTCTTTTTACAATTACCCATCTTTCAGCTGGCTATTTCTGCCGCAATAATGCTTATATTTTCTGGAATGATTTTAACTAAAACCAGTGAAATTATTCACGGAGGCGAGACCAATTATATTTCTGCCACTGTTTCACTTTTTTTATCTATCTATAATATCTTCGTAAGCCTCTTGCAAATTTTAGGTATCTTTGGTGGCGACGATTGATTTGTAAACCACACTCAAATC
Source organism: uncultured Legionellaceae bacterium (assembly GCA_963934185.1). GTDB lineage: Bacteria > Pseudomonadota > Gammaproteobacteria > Legionellales > Legionellaceae > CAWVYD01. The sequence goes on from CAWVYD010000158.1 coordinate 1,608, forward strand.
TTATTTTAAACGTTAAAAAAGCCCTTTATTAAAAGGGCTTTTTTATGCCCATAGGCAACACAACATATTAACGGTATACTTAATTTTCCATTGTCAAACAGACCTTTAACTACTTTGATTTTAACTACGTCTTTTTTTCGTCAACATTGGCTCATACTTTCATGCTTAATCGCTAGCAGCATTTTGCTTGCTAACGCCCTGCCTCTTTTGTTTCAATCCACCCTTGAAACACATTCAACTCAGAACAAGCCAGATAAAAAGCCAATCAATAGGTCGCACCAACAGGCACCATTAAGCCGTTATCCTTTGTTTGGTGAAACCATTGGAAGCAATAATAATTCGATAGAAGCAACCCCCCTTAATTTAACGCTGATTGGCGTGCTGAATGCCTCTGATGCGAAAGATAGCCAAGCCATCATAAAAATAGATGAAGATGACGAAGAAAAGTTGTATTTTATTAATGATCACATTAACAGCAACACCCTTTTATGGCGTGTGCTAGACAATGCGATTTTATTAAAACGCAATGGCATCATTGAACGCTTATCGTTACCCAAAGACTCTTTAAATACCAATGCATCGCAAACACATCCACATTCTGAGGATTAATTGAAATGAAATTATCACCCATTATAGCCTTATTCATCACTGCTTTGCTCAGTGGCTGCGGCGCAAGTAACTTTATGTTAGAACGCGGCCAAGCCTCTTATGAGCGACAAGACTACCGACAAGCCTTTTTACGTTTAGAACCTGTCGCCAAAGCGGGCAACATGGACGCACAATACGCCATTGCTTATATGTATTATAACGGCCAAGGCGTTGTAGAAAATTCACAGCAAGCACGAAACTGGATGCAGCGCGCCGCTGATCAAGGCCAAATGGATGCCATTAAAGCCCTTTCTATTATAAAAAAATAAAACATTAGCTGACTTATTTATTGCCTTGATACTTATTGCAATTGGCCTTGATTCAAATGCAACTGCCTATCCATTTTTTCAGCCAACAATAAGTCATGAGTAACTATGACCAGCGCGGTGTTGGATTCTTTGTTTAAGGTTAATAATAATTCAAACACATCGTTTGCTGTGTCTTTGTCTAAATTTCCTGTCGGTTCGTCCGCTAAAATACAGGCTGGCTTCATTACCATGGCTCGAGCAATGGCTACTCGCTGTCTTTCACCACCGGATAGTTGAGACGGTTTATGTGACAAACGATGACTTAAACCCACAGCCTCAAGCTTTGCTTCCGCGACGGATTTTGCCACCTTGGGCTCATGGTTTCGGCTCAACAACAACGGCATCATAACATTTTCTAAGGCACTAAATTCTGCCAGTAAATGATGAAATTGATAGACAAAACCAAGTTGATGATTGCGCGCCTTACAGCGTTTCAGCTCCGACATATTAGCCCACGACGTACCTGCCAGTAACACATCACCACTCGAGCATGTATCCAAGCCACCAAGCAAATGTAATAACGTGCTTTTTCCACTGCCAGACGGCCCAATAATGGCTATTTTTTCACCCGAACAAATCGTTATGTTTAGATTTTTTAATACTGTGATTGCTTGTTCACCGTCTTGATAAGATTTACTAATATCTCGACACTCTAAAATAATAGGACGTGTATTCATAGCTTCAGTCATAACGTAATGCCTCCACCGGCTGTGTTTTTGACGCCGCATAGGCAGGATAAAGCGTTGCCATAAAGCTCATAAAAAGCGAGATACAGCCTACTTCAAGCACATCTTTTATTTCAATTTTAGACGGTAAAAAATCAACAAAGTAAACATTTGATGAAACAAGACGTGTGCCTAATAATTTTCCCAACGCATTGACCATTTCCGTCGCATTATTTGCAATCAACAAACCAAGCAATAAACCAATGCCAGTACCAATAATCCCAACCAACGCCCCTTGGAAGAGGAATATGGTTAATATCATGCGCGGCGTTGCACCAAGCGTGCGTAAAATAGCAATTTCTGACTGTTTGTCTTTCACAATCATAACCATTGAAGAAACCAAATTAAATGCAGCGACAGCAATGATGAGCAACAAGATTAAAAACATCATCGTTTTTTCCATTTTAATGGCTTTAAAAAATGCGCCAAACTGATGAGTCCAATTGCTAACTTGGTAACGCTCACCTAATTTTTCTCTAAATTTCTCTGATAACAAGGGTGCTTGATACACGTCATTAATTTTTATTTTAAGACCCGTAACAAAGTCCCCCATTTGGAACAAGGTTTGCGCGTTATGAAGATCGATAAAACTTAATTTTGAATCAAAACTAAAACCACTACCGGCTTGGAAGATACCTACCACTGTAAAACGTTTAAAACGAGGCACCATACCTGCCATGGTCACCGTTGCCTTTGGGATCATCAGTGTTACTTTGTCGCCAACAAAAACGCCTAACGTTTGCGCAAGTGACTGTCCTAGCACAATACCAAATTTATCGAGTTTTTTTAAACTACCATCAATGATTTTTGAATGAAGATCGATTGTTTTTTTTTCTTTTTCAGGCACGATGCCTGTTACCATCACTGGCGCAATCCGCCCTTGATGAGTTAATAACCCTTGGCCGCTAACGTAAGGCGCACTGGCTACCACTTGTTTTTCTTGATTAATTTTTTTTTCAAGCATCGGCCAATTAGCAAGCTTACCCGAATAGTCCATCACCGTTATTTCTGGTGCCATGCCAAAAAATTTATTATGAATTTCATGATCAAAGCCATTCATTACTGATAAGACGGTTATTAGCACCATGACACCTAAGGCAATGCCCATCATAGAAACCAATGAAATGAACGAGACAAAATGGCTCTGCTTTTTAGCGCGCATGTAACGCAGACTAATGGCAAGCGACAAAGGCTGAATCATTTAAATTCCACACAATTAAAAACACTGAGTCTATCATAGAAAATTCTTGAAATTTACTCTTAAGTTAGGTATTCTCCGTCCGCTGGCTACTAAACAGCATCAACAAGTGGAGAGATGGCCGAGCGGCTGAAGGCGCACGCCTGGAAAGTGTGTATACGGAAACGTATCGAGGGTTCGAATCCCTCTCTCTCCGCCATCATTAAAAAATATAATCCCCCCTGATTACACGAACATCCAAAAATT
>CAWVYD010000159.1:0-4730 GCA_963934185.1 uncultured Legionellaceae bacterium
ATTGCCCGCTAAAATAATGCTCAATGCCGAGTTGTTTCATGCGTGTCTCGATGATTTTATTTTTTGATGTTGTGATCACGGCAACGTGAATATTCGCATGCATTAATAATTTCAAGCCAACGCCATCATGCACGTGAAAGGTCTTTATTTCATCCCCGTTATTGGTTAAGTACAGTAAGCCATTGGATAAAACGCCATCGACATCAGTTATAAAGCATTTTATTTGACTGAGCATGTTTGCATTAATCTTAGTCATTATTTTAAATAACTCCTGCGTTGAGAACATCATGCATGTGAATAACGCCAGTAGGGCGTAAACTGTCATTAGCCGTAATGATAAGGGAGGTGATTTTTTTTTCTTGCATGAGGTTTAATGCGTCTGTGGCAAGTTGTTCGCTGTTAATGGTTGAGGCATTCAAACTCATGATCTTTTGAACCGTTGTTGTATTAATGTTTATTTCATTGCTTAAAGCGCGCCTGATATCGCCATCGGTAAATACGCCACTTAAATTACCCTCAGTATCGACAACACATGCCATGCCTAATTTTTTTTGTGTTACTTCAATGAGTGCGTCTTTAATGGTGGAAGTTTCGAGTACGATGGGTAAGTCATCGCCAGTATGCGATATATCATCTACGCGTAATAATAATTTGCGGCCTAAACTGCCTCCAGGGTGAGATAAAGCAAAGTCATTGGGAGTGAATTTTCGAGCATTAAGTAATGCTATAGCCAAGGCATCTCCCATAACCAGGCTTACTGTGGTGCTCGTGGTCGGCGCTAAGCCTAACGGACAGGCTTCGGTTTTAACGGCAATATCAATATGAATGTCCGATGCGTTTGCTAAGGGAGAACATGCATTGCCCGTTAAGGCGATTAATGGAATGTTACGCAGTTTAATCAATGGCAGCAGGGTTAACAGTTCGCTCGATTTTCCTGAATTGGATATACCAATGATGACATCGTTATTTTTAATCATACCAAAGTCACCGTGGCAAGCTTCCCCTGGGTGAACAAAAAAAGCGGGACTGCCAGTACTGGCAAAAGTAGCGGCTATTTTTTTTGCAATATGGCCTGACTTACCCATACCCATAACGATTATTCGTCCTTGGCATGTAAGTAACAATTCACAAGCGTCATGGAACGATTGCGTAATTTTTTGGCTTAACTGAGTAATTGCTTGCGCTTCAATTTCAATAACGGCCAAGCCGGATTGGCAAAAACTAGAGGTCATATGCGTCTTCATCTGTTTAATTTTGTTCCATCATACACATAGGCAATCAAATTGTCCTGTTTTTCGTATGAAATACCGGTAGTTTATGACTGCGTGCAGTATACCATCAAGCGTTTGGCCAAAGGGTCAATCAATCTGAGCTGAATATAAAAAACGTTCTTTACTGTACTTTCTTTAAATCGTTAAAATAGGGCTCGTATAATAAGGATTATGAATGATGCCAAATTTTTTTTTAAATGCGCCATTGGGACCAACAGAAATCAATTTATCGCAGGCTTTTAAACGCCAAGGCTGGCAACAGAAAAGTGGTGGCAGCTTGTTTAAAAATGATAATTTACTGTCAGATAATTCGCTTAGCGTGTTTGAGCATAAGCATCGATTACATGCCTGGTTGCAAAAAAATAAGCTTAATATTTCGCCTAAAACAGTCATTTTAGATGAATTAACCCTACATAAAACACTCAATGCCTTATCAACGTCTCATCAGGTTGGTCCGTGGATTTTAAAACCCGCATTGCTTAATAATGGCCATGGCATACGGTTGTTTTATGACCTTGCCGAAGTGGCTGCTTACTTCCAACAAAATGATCGTTATTCTGGTCTGTACGTATTACAAGCTTATCTGGCCAATCCAATGCTTTGGCAAAAAAGAAAGTTTAGTTTAAGAATGTTTGTTGTATTAAGTCATAAACGCTTGTATATCCACTCTGAAGGCTATTTAAATGTGTGTAAAACCCCGTATTGCCTTGATGATTTAACAAACCTTAATGCTCATTTGACTAATGAACACTTGTGTTTAAACGGTGCTAATAATAACGAGCAAATGTCAACGTCTGATTGGCCTAGGTTTCATGAATTTATGCCCGAAATTAAGCGTCAATGCGAGCATGTTTTTTTGCCTTTTGTGCTAGAACAATCATTAGCTAAAAACACGTTTGGTATCTTAGGGGTTGATTTTATGTTGGATGATAAAAAACGCTTATGGTTGCTTGAAGTGAATCATGGGCCGTGTTTCCCTACCAATAATACGCACCCTTTGTATGAATCTTTGTATGAACCTTTGTGGGATAAGGTTGTTGAGGAAATAGACCAATGTAGCCAAACTCCTTGACAAAGCTAAAACTAGGCTTGTCAAGGAGTTTGGGTATAGGTATCGAAAGAAAATAAAATTAAATATAACAGTTTATTATCTTTTTGTTATAATCGCGAAAACTAAACTTAGCTCGTTATAAGAGATGTAAAATATTATGCCTATTTATGAATATCAGTGCCATCAATGCAATCATCAGTTCGAAGTACTGCAAAAAGTCAGTGATGCCTCCATAAGTGGATGCCCTGAATGTGGCCAGAGTGATGTGAAAAAGCTTGTGTCAGCAACAAGTTTTCGTTTAAAGGGCTCAGGTTGGTATGAAACAGATTTTAAAAGTAAACCAGAAGATAAAAGCTTGTCAAACAGTAATTCTTCAGATGCCAAAACAAACGAAACAATGCCCAAAGAAAAGCCAGCAGTCAGCGATAAAAGTTAGCATAGCCAAACGCCTTGGAAATTTAGGTTTTAGCCTTCGATATTATCTCGCCACTAAAGTGTTAAACCATTACCATCATCCGTGATGCTGCGTTAACAAGTTAGTCGAAAAACAATCTTCTTGGCTAAATAAATAAAACAAGTCATTTTAAAATAAAGCCTTACTGTATGCGTTGAGCAAAGAAAAATCGTCTAGATTTGATTTTTATGACGCATTAATGTCTAGATCTGACGCAGGGAAAAAACTTGGTTATTTATCGAAGCTCAAAACCTGCCTTTCCAAGGAGTTTGGGTATAAGAAATGAAGATGTGTGGTTTTACAGTGTAACGTTACGCATCTTCATGACTATGACAAAGTGCATTAATCTTTTTTTCGGCTTTCTTTTTATCTGCAGCCTCTTTAGCAGCGCAGCATTTTTTCTTACAGACTTCTACCAATGACATTAGGTGTGTTTGTACGAAGGTGAATGCGCTTTTAGCCATGCTTAACACATTACTCATGTCTGGCATTTTAAAACCACCTGCATCATCCTTTTTAGCTTCTTCTTTAGTTTCTTCTTTAGCCATGATGTTCTCCCTGTTGTTTTTATTAACCGTTAAATCAAGTATAGACGATTTTTCAAAAAAAGTATCAAGTTGGTTTGTTTGTTTAAAAATTTAAAATATTAGCGGCAGGTTTAAGCAGTTTTGCCATGAAGCTAGGTTTGGTTTTATGTTCAATTCGTAATACTTTGTGGCTTTGAATTTTTTGGTTAATGTATTCATCACTGGTAGTGAGCTTATCAACAAGTTTTAACTCAAAAGCCTCTTTGGCTAGCCAATATTCACCGGTAGCGACTTTTTCCATGCTGACTTGTTTGCGGTGTTTGGATATATGATCTTTAAATACGTGATGAATGTTTTCTAATTCATTACCAAATTTTTCCCGAGCTTTATCAGTATTTTCACCAAACATGGTTAAGGTACGTTTGTATTCGCCTGCCGTTAGTAGTTCAAAATCAATGTTATGTTTTTTTAATAGTCGATGAAAGTTAGGCATTTGTGCAACGACACCGATAGAACCAATAATGGCAAAGGGGGCGGCAAGTACTTTATTTGCTACGCATGCCATTAAGTAACCACCACTGGCAGCTATTTTATCAACACTAACAGTAAGCGGAATGTTATGGGATAGTATGCGTTGTAATTGTGATGCGCCAAGGCCATAACTGTTAACGGTGCCACCGCCACTTTCTAACGTAACTAAAATTTCATCATCATGCGTTGCAACACTTAAAATCATAGTGATCTCTTTGCGGAGATTATCGACGGCACTGGCTTTAATGTCACCAATGAAATCAATTACGAATAACCGTGGTTTTGATGTTATTTCAATTTTTTTATCTTGTTTCTTTTGTTCTTTTATATGCAGTTTTAGCGCTTTTTTATCGAGCGTATGTTCAAGCATTTTTTTTTTTTTTTTTTGCCCATAGGTCATTTAGTGGTGTGATTTTAATCTTACCTTCGTCTTTATTTTTAGATGAGAGTGCGATAATGCCCGCAAGCGTGACCAGCACGGCAATAACCAAAGTGAAGGTTTGTAAAAAGAACAAACCATAATGTGAGACAAACGTCATAATAATTCCAGCCAAGTGAGTAATTGCGTGATTGTACTTGATGTCTTCGTTACTGCGCAAATCATTAAGACGTTTCGTTTGCTTGCGCTGATAATTCATTGATCGATGAATGCTTAACCGTCGCTTTTTTTAATACTCAATGTCTTATTCATTCAGGATGACTCACGCATAAATATCAATGCTAAAAATTTCGCATCTTCATTTGCGTTGGCTGCATAGCCAACGCAAATAATTTAAAAGAATTATTTTAAATTAACTCAGATATTTTTGACCAAAAAAGCCTCAATTGTAACGAATAAGCATTAGGGCGTGTTGACAATTCATTTTGAAGCGCTTGACCTAACTGGACTTTGTTCT
>CAWVYD010000160.1:0-4695 GCA_963934185.1 uncultured Legionellaceae bacterium
GATATTAAATGGCATTGATGAACGCTTTCATATTAAGGCGCTGGCGTATGTGAATGATTTTTTTCAAAACATTTCTTTTCAAACCATTTTGGTTAATTTGTACGGAACATTTACCAGTTTAACCAGTAATGCGTTATTAATTGCATTGTACGTATGTTTTTTATTTTTAGAGCAACGGGTGATGAGATTAAAAATGATGGCGCTTTTTCCACGTGATAAACATTTCGAGTTGGTTTCCGACATTATTAATCAAATTGTGTCAGATACTCAAACGTACATAGGCATTAAAAGTGCAATGAGTTTTATTGCCGCTTTTTCTAGTTGGCTGATTATGAAATCGATAGGGCTTGATTTCGCAGAATTTTGGGCACTGCTTATTTTCTTTTTAAACTTTATTCCAAACATTGGTTCAATAATAGCAACGGCCTTTCCTGCGATGTTAGCTTTGGTTCAATTTCAGCAATCGCTTATGCCGTTTGCCATGATTAGTTTGGGAATAACGACGATACAATTTGTGGTGGGTAATTTAATAGAGCCCAAATTTCTAGGCAAACAATTAAATTTAAGCCCGTTTGTTATTTTGGTTTCGCTGGGCATCTGGGGTGCGCTTTGGGGCGTGCTAGGCATGTTTTTGGCGGTGCCTATTATGGTGGTGCTGATGATTGTGTTTTCTCACTTTGAAAAAACAGTGGCCATTGCCATTTTGTTGTCTCAAAATGGCAGCATTCGTTCACGTTCTCGGTAGGAAATAACAACGACCCGCTCAGACAGAAATTAATTCAGTGAGCAGTGATGCGGGAGGTGTTTCTTGCCAGAGGCTAAGCATGTAACCGCCACTGCCTGAGCCGGTTGGTTTAACCGCCACAGCACCATTGCGTTTAAGCCAATCCATGTGGCTTTGCATTTCAGCATTACTCAGCTGCCATTGTTCAAAACAGTTGCTGGCTAACTCAATGGCTTTGTTTAGTAAGGTGAAAGCGACGAGGCTTTCTTTTTGATTCAATGCCTCTTGCGCCATGGTTACGCTTTGGCTCATTTGTTCATCAATCATTGCTGCTTTTTCAGGATCGCTTTCAAATAATTCATCCACTTTTTTTACGCAGTGAGCTGTAATGCCAATGGAGCCAGAGAAGGAAAGGTACCATTTAGGCTGCCATTTTGGCGCCAGCAGCGTGGATTTTCCCTGTTGAAATCGAACGCCGTGCGAACTCATGCAACCAGCAATGTCTAGGCCGCTGCTTTTTTTATGAAATAAATTCTCCAGTTGTTGGCTAAACGAATAGCATTGAGTTTCGTCTAATAACTGTTGGCTGATAAACCACTGACTAATGGCAACGGATAGGGCGGCGGAAGCACCGAGTCCTGCGCCAATAGGAATTTGATTGTCTAAATGAAAATGCCCATACACCTCTTTTAAATTTTTATTTAGTAATTTGAAGCCTTGCTCCATAACGATCCAAAACAGCAAATGCAAATCATCGCCAGACGTGCCTGAAAAGGTTGCTGTGAGCTCGTTATATTTGGTTTCAAACGTTAAATGTAATTGCTTATCGGTAAAAGGAAACACCAGTGCTGGCTTTCCTCGGATAACCGCATGCTCGCCGCATAAAATCCATTTCCCGTTGGTTTTACATTGAAAGTCAGATGACATTAAAGCGTCCTTTTAAATGGTCGTGTTCAAATTTTTCTTTGAGGGCCTTATCTTCTGGCCGGTAAAGTAAATGAATGTTTGGGCCTGCATCCATAGTAACCAGCGGCCCGTTACCTTCGATTCCCCAGAATTTATCCAATAAATGGAGGGCGGTTCGACATGAATCCGTCATGTAATCAAACGGTGTTTGAGCCGTTTGGAATAAGTGGTGCATGTCAATGAATTCAGCCCAACACAGTTCAAAGGCAGTCTCCCATGTACGTGTATTAAGTGCGCTTGTTAAGTTTATTAGTCTGTCTTCTGCGCGTTGTATGCGTCCATTAAATGCTGGGCTTGTGGTAACCAGTCGATGCGCTTTACTTGATGAAATGGCCTTTTCTTTATCGCTTATGACAATGACTTGATGTAACAACGTTTGATAAGGCAGCGTTACTTCTTGTGCAAAGTCGTCATGCCATCGAGCCCATGGTGAGAAAAATGAGCGGCACGATGAACCAGAGCCTTGCCGGCTTAGCATGGCTTGTTCGGCTAAGGATAATAAGGGACGATTCGTTAATTCACTTAAGGCAATAACGGCGCATTTTGTCAGCGCAGCAAAACTTGAAGCGGAGCTAGCAAGGCCACAGCCTAAAGGAAAACTATTGCAAGAAGCCACGTGGAAATGCCCCGTGTATTTAAAGTATTCTTTCAGTCTTTGTAGGTGTGATAAAAATCGATTTTGACTTTGGGTGGATAGCTTAAAGGTGTTAACCAAAGGAAGCCAGGAGTCACTTGACGCGTTACTTGGCACTATTTCTACGGTACTGGTTAACGCATTAAGTGTGTAAGATAAAGAGGCATTGGTAGGTAAATTAACCGATGCATCTGTTTTCCCCATGTATTTTATCAGCGCAATGTTAGATGGCGCAGTCGCAGACCATTTCAAGAAGCATGCTCCCAGTCATTTATTTAAAGTTTGCGATTATACACGCTGTATATAGCATTGTCCTGTTCGTCTAACGATTGCTTTTTATTTAGGGCGTGTTGACCATTCATTTTGAAGTGCTTAAGCCAGCTCGACTTTGTCCTATCCCCATACGCCTTGGTAAGGCGGATTATAGCCTACCATATTATCTCTCCACTGAAGTGTTAACCCATTACCATCACCAGTGATGCTGTTGCTTTAAGCATTCAGTGGAAACATAATCTCTTTGGCTAAATAAATAAAATAAGTCAGTCCAAAACGAATTGTCAACATGCCCTAATATCAGGGAATAAATTTATTTGAATGGTTGGCCGTGTTTCAGCTTTCAAAGGCGCATAAAAGGAACTTAGTGTCTAAATTATTTGAGAAAACATACGATTTTAAGATTTTATGTCAAAATAATAATCAATTTAATTATCTATCTACTTTTAAAGATGATCAACTAAGGCATGTAAAAGGGGGTTCTTTACGGTCTCATACCAGATAATTTTTCGAACTCAATGCTTTTCATTCGAAACTATAGTAAATTACGTGTATTTACCTTTTGCAAGGAACATAAACCTTATGTTTGGCACGCTCGTTAAGAAAATTTTTGGCTCGAAAAATGAACGCACATTGCGTCGAATGGGTAAAACCGTAGAGCAGATTAATGCGTTAGAAGCCTCCTTTGAGTCATTGAGCGATGAGGCGCTAACGGAAAAAACGTCTGAATTTAAAAAGCGTTTTCAACAGGGTGAAACCTTAGAGGCATTATTGCCAGAAGCGTTTGCAGTGGTTCGAGAGGTATCCAAACGTACCCTAGGATTGCGTCACTTTGATGTGCAGATGATTGGCGGCATGGTGTTGCACGAAGGTAACATTGCAGAAATGCGTACAGGTGAAGGTAAAACGTTAACTTCGACCCTTGCCGTTTATTTAAATGCACTGACGGATAAAGGCGTTCACATCATTACGGTTAACGATTATTTGGCCGAGCGTGACAGCGAGTGGATGAAACCAATTTATGCCTTTTTAGGATTAACGGTTGATGTCAACTTGTCGAACATGTCTCAGCAAGACAAAAAGAAATCTTATCAAGCAGACATCGTCTTTGGCACAAATAATGAATTTGGATTTGATTATTTGCGTGACAACATGGTATTTGAGAGCAGTGAGAAAGTGCAGCGCGACTTACATTTTGCGGTGATTGATGAGGTGGATTCTATCTTAATTGATGAAGCGCGTACGCCACTTGTTATATCTGGCGCTGCGGATGATAGCTCCGAACTTTATTTAGCCATTAATAAAGTCATTCCATTGCTTACGATTCAGCTTGAAGAAGAGGGGGAAGGTGATTACAGTTTGGATGAAAAGCAACGCCAAGCACACTTAACTGAGCAAGGGCATCAAACGCTTGAAAAAGCGTTACTTGACCATAAATTATTAAATGAGGGTGACAGTTTATACAGCGCTAAAAACATTGTTTTGTTGCACCACATTAATGCAGCCTTACGCGCCCATACGTTGTTTCATAAAGACGTTGATTACATCGTTGAAAACAAAGAAGTTGTGATTGTGGATGAACACACAGGGCGAACCATGCCTGGTCGTCGTTGGTCGGATGGTTTGCATCAAGCCGCTGAAGCCAAAGAAGGCGTTGCGATTCAAAATGAAAACCAAACGTTGGCATCCATTACGTTTCAAAATTTCTTCCGTATTTACGATAAGTTATCTGGTATGACGGGAACCGCAGATACCGAAGCTTATGAGTTCCAACAAATTTATAATTTAGACGTTGTTGTTATCCCAACCAATCGAAACATGGCCCGTATCGATGAAACGGATCAAGTGTATCTTTATACCAAAGACAAATATTTAGCTATCATCGAAGACATTAAAGCATGCAGTAAAACTCAGCAACCTGTTTTGCTTGGTACGGCGTCCATTGAAACGTCAGAGCTTTTGTCTGGTTTGCTTAAAAAAGCCGGCATTAAACATCAAGTACTTAATGCAAAATTTCATGAGAAAGAAGCGCATATTATTTCTCAGGCTGGTCGACCAGGTATGGTAACCATTGCAACAAACATGGCGGGTCGTGGTA
>CAWVYD010000161.1:0-4666 GCA_963934185.1 uncultured Legionellaceae bacterium
CCTCAAGACCTCAAGACCTCAAGACCTCAAGACCTCAAGACCTCAAGACCTCAAGCAAACGTGTTCAAGTATATTTTGTTATTTTATTAATGTTTAAGCTTATGGTATTTCATCTGTCCTCTAAGTCAATATTAATGTCTCTGAGGGTGTCTTCTTATCAGCTGGGCCGTCTTTTTCATCAGGGCTAGGAATACTAAATAAACCATAGACTGATGCAAAGGTAGAGAGTGTTGTTGCTGCGACAACGGCGGTTAATAATAATCCGCTTGATAACACGCTTAAGGCGGCGACAAGTGCTAAAACAGATGCGGTTAATGTTAATGCCAGTGTGGTTTGCCAAGTTAAAAACAAAAAGCTTGCGCTAACTTCTTTAGGAGCAGGTTGATAAGTCTCTCTAAAGATTAGACTTTTTGATATCAGCAATTCCACATCTGTCTCTGATGTTTTAGATGTTATTTTTGAATAGCTTTGATAGAGCGCAAGTAATTCCTCCTGCGCTTCATTAAGCGTTTTTATTTCAGCCTCATTTTCTGGTTTGCAAAGGCGTTTGTCACATTTTTTTAATGCGAACAGTTCTTTTTGAATGTCAGCGAACTTACCGTGTGTCAGTTCTGGTGACAAAGCAAAAAACAAAGAAGTCTTATCATCCCATTGGCGATAAAAAGACACAGCCCCTGTTCTTTTAGATTTGTGCATAATCAGAGGGCCACGACTGAACAAGAATAATTTAGAAAGTGGCTCATCAGACGCTCTTGGAAAGGCAAAGCCAAAGTTATTGCTGTCAATACTGCAAAAGGTAGCTGTTAAATCACCTTCATTTTTAGCGCTTGGTTTTTCGTTAGACGCTGAGCTGGATGCCTCATCGGGGCTTAGTCGGTAGCTAACGCTTTGAGAGGTTTTTTTTGCTCGTTTTAATAATTCAAACTCTTCAAGCGTATCCAGTGACTGAGTTTTACAAGTGTATGAGTCACGGGTATGTAAACCTTTATGAAAATCATAACCAAGGCGAACTTCAAAGCGCTGCAGCCGTGAGTTCTCACCATTTTTTTCACGCTCTGCTTGGTAAATTGCTTCGGGTTGAGGATTAGGGCCAAGCGTTTCTGTATGCTCTATAATGGCAGCTTGCTCATTTTTTATTTGATCAGCAAGTTTAGTCAAAATGCCGTTATAGGCTTCTTGCCCTGCTTCAAAATGCTTGGCAGTTAAGCCGATACTATCAATTTCTCGTACGGCTTCTTTTTTCAAAACGCCATGGGAGTTTTGAAGTTTGAAAGTGATCCCTACCATTTTCCAAAACCAATTAGATTTGCTAGGCCTGCTGTAAAAGCCATAGGCACTTTCTACTTTATGTGGAGAATCAGCCGTTTCTTGCTTAGACAATAACAAAAATGCGTGATGAAAAGGATTTGCACCTGCATCTTCATCCATAACTGTATAACTAACAAAATATTTAGGGTAAGCCATAAGTCACTTCCTCTGCGTTATACATGAGGTGGAGTATATTGCAAAATAATTAAGGGAAAATTAAGTGTGTATTACAATTTATTTAAGCAAAAGATTATTGCAAATGGATTCATAAATATTACTTAGTATATGCAGCTCTTTAATGCTGGTGTATTCATCTACTTTATGGATGCAGTCATTAATCGCACCTAATTCAACTACTTGCACGCCATAAGGGGCGATAAAACGTCCATCCGACGTACCACCAGTGGTAGAAATCTCTGTGTTGAGCTTAGTGTGTTGCTTAATGGCTTTTTTTACTGCATCAATCAAATTGCCCTGTTTTGTTAAAAAAGGCATTCCATTTAAGCGCCATTGAAAGCTGGCATTTAATTGATGCTTTTCTTTGATTAAGGTTTCAACAATGCTTATTAGGTTTTTGTCGGTGACTTCGGTTGAATACCTAAAGTTGCATTGCAGGTTAAGGCTGCCAGGGATCACATTACCTGCGCCTGTGCCTGAATTAATGTTGGTTACTTGAAAAGTGGTTGGGTCAAAGCATTCATTGCCTTCATCAAAACGCATCTGACTTAACTCGGCTAACGCAGGGCTAAAGGCATGAATTGGGTTGAGGGCTTTACTTGGGTAGGCAACGTGGCCTTGGATCCCATTAATTTGAATGTTTGCTGTTAAAGAGCCGCGACGACCAATTTTAACAACATCACCAACGGTGTTTGTGCTGCTGGGTTCGCCAATAACGCAATAGTCGATGTTAATGCCTTTTTTATTCAAGTGCTCCATGACAAAGGGCGTGCCTAAGTCAAAATCATCGCCTTCTTCACCGCTTGTGATCAAATAACCAATTTGTCCTTTATGGTTAGGATGCTTCTTTAAAAAGCGAGAGGTTGCATCAATCATTGCGCACAGAGCGCCTTTCATATCACAGGCGCCTCGGCCATAAATATTATCGCCTTCAATGACTGCTTGGTAAGGCGGTCGTTGCCATTGTGATAGCTCACCTTCGGGCACCACATCGGTATGCCCTGCAAACACTAGTAAGGGGCCATCATCAGTTGTGCCTTGCGTTGCCCATAAATTGCTAACGGGCGCTGCGTTTAGCGGCTCAACACGAAAGCCTTGCTTTATTAATTCAGCCTCAATGACGGTTTGGCAGCCATTATCAAAAGGCGTGACAGACTCAATGTTTATTAATTGTTCAAGCAATGGGGCTATCATGAACGAAGCAATTCATTGATGCTGACTTTGCTGCGAGTTTGTTCATCGACTTGTTTGACAATAACCGCGCAGTACAAGCTGTGGCTACCATCTTTAGAAGGAAGGTTACCAGCAACAACAACCGAGCCTTCAGGAATGCGGCCGTAGGTTATTTTTCCTGTTTCACGATGATAAATTTTAGTACTTTGGCCTAAATATACGCCCATGGAGATGACGGAATTTTTTTCAACAATCACGCCTTCTACCACTTCTGAGCGAGCGCCAATAAAGCAATTATCTTCAATGATGGTTGGGTTGGCTTGCAGTGGCTCAAGCACGCCGCCAATGCCCACACCACCAGAGAGGTGAACGTTTTTACCTATTTGTGCGCAGGAACCAACGGTGGCCCAAGTATCAACCATAACACCTTCATCAATGTAAGCACCAATGTTAACGTATGAAGGCATAAGAATAGTATTCCTACCAATGAAAGCGCCTTTGCGAGCGACGGCACTGGGTACAACGCGCACACCCATTTGTTCAAAGTCTGTTTGATTAAAACCATTAAACTTAGAAGGCACTTTATCAAAATATTGGCCAAAAGGGGCTTCAATCACTTGGTTATCGAATAAACGAAAATATAAAAGCACGGCTTTTTTAAGCCATTGATGCACCATCCAGTCATCGTTTACTTTTTCAGCAACGCGAACCTTACCCGAATCTAATTGCTCCATAACGTCCATTACCGCTTCGCGTACTTCAGGGCTTGCCGTGCTTGGTGTTATCTGTGCGCGATGGTCAAATGCCGTTTCAATGATGCTTTGTAAAGTCATGGGACAATCCTTTTAATTTTTATTTTACACGTATTATACTCAATGGAAATGAAGATGCGACTTTTTTAGTGCCGAGATTTTTGTGTGATTAATTGACTATGAGTGAGGTATCGCTTGCTCTATAGCGAATGAATAGTGGAGTCATCACGCATAAATATCGATACTAAAATGACACATCTTCATTTCCGTTGGGTATACATACCCAAACTCGGCAATCTCTCTATTTTTTTTATTGATTAATTACCATGCGCAACCCTTCAAGATTTAAAGAGGCATCTAAGATTGCTTTTTCAGTGACGATAAGTTGATCTTGTATAAAGCTTAATTCTTCACCTCTAATGCTCGGATTGATTTGTTTTAGTGCTTGCAATCGTGAAAGTTCGAGACCAAGTTCTTGATTGAGTTTCTCTGTCGCATGGTGTTTTATATTAGGCATGGCTTTTTCAGCGTGTTGTTTTGCATGTTCAACCATGGATTCAATGTGCGGACGGATTTGACCAATGATGGCAGGCGTATGTTGTCGCTTGACCGCTTTGCACAGTGAACTTAGTTGCTCATGAGAAATAATAGCATCCAGATTGTTCGCGCTTAAACTGGTTAGTATGCGAATAGGGGTTAAGGGCAGGAAGCGATTTAAATCCAGCGCTTTGGGCGCAAGCGTGCGAACGGTATAAAATGCTTCAAGTAATAACGTGCCTGCCGGTAAGGTTGGTAAAGACATGGTGCAAAGCATGGCTGAGCCTTCATCATCGTTTAAAATCATTTCCATGGCATCACGCACCATGGGGTGCTCAAAACTTAAAAATTCAATGTCTTCACGCACCAATGCTTTTTCTCTGCAATAAGTAACGGTGTTACCATTATCATTAAGCCCGGGGAAGTAACTGGTTTTCATGTGCTCAGAAGGATGAAGGATCTCAGTATCTTCAGAGTGATGTTCATGAGAGACGCCGTAAGCATTAAACACACTCGCCATGTAAGTTTGCAATTCGCTAGGGTTCTCTTCGATATTAATTTCGTCAATTAACGCCTCAGCACTTTCGGTGTTGCAAGAACTCAGTTCAAGTAACCGGTCACGGCCAGCTTCGTTTCTTTTTTGTAGAGAGTCAGCTTGTTGCTTTGTTTTCGTAAGCAAAGCCGTCAATTGAGTTTCATCGATGGATTGCATGTTTAGC
>CAWVYD010000162.1:0-4623 GCA_963934185.1 uncultured Legionellaceae bacterium
CAATGAATAAAATGGCACCATCTTCATCTTTTAATTGCTTTAACACTGCTTTAAATCGTTTTTCAAAATCACCACGGTATTTTGTGCCTGCTAACAAGGAACCTAAGTCTAAGGAATACACCACGCAGTTTGAAATAGCGTCTGGTACAGTGCCTTCAACAATATTTTTAGCTAGCCCTTCTGCAATGGCCGTTTTTCCTACGCCCGCTTCTCCAACCAATAATGGATTATTTTTTCGTCGACGACATAAAATTTGAATGGTTCGTTGAATTTCCTCACTTCGACCAATTAAAGGATCAATACCACCGGTAGCGGCTTTTTGATTTAAGTTTACGCAATAATTTTCAAGCGGCGTAGCAGCGCTTTCTGTTGGCATAAGTTCATCATCAAAATTACGATTCATTGATTCAGAGGAATCATCGCCTTGATATTTTGAAACGCCATGAGAAATGTAATTGACTACGTCTAAACGGGTTAAGTTTTCACGCCTTAAAAAATAAACGGCTTGGCTTTCCTGTTCACTAAAAATTGCCGCAAGTACGTTGGCACCACTTACTTCTGCCCGCCCTGCTGACTGCACATGAAAAACAGCACGTTGCAGAACCCTTTGAAAACCAAGTGTTGGCTGAGTTTCACGCTCCTGTTCATTTTCAGCAAGTTTCGGTGTAGTCTCATCAATGAATAAAATTAAATCTTTTCTCAAATTATCTAAATTTACTTCGCAGGCTTGAAACACATTTGCTGCAGCCGGATTATCCAACAATGAAAGTAATAAATGTTCTACCGTCATAAATTCATGACGCTTTTCTTTTGCCTCTTTAAAAGCCAAATTTAGCGTGAATTCTAACTCTTTATTTAACATTATAGATGCTCCTTCCAAATAAATTGGTTTATTCTGGCTCTATTTCACATAACAATGGGTATTCATTATTTTGTGAATACTGAT
Organism: uncultured Legionellaceae bacterium; assembly: GCA_963934185.1. GTDB lineage: Bacteria > Pseudomonadota > Gammaproteobacteria > Legionellales > Legionellaceae > CAWVYD01. Next base: position 947 of record CAWVYD010000162.1, read on the forward strand.
TTACTTGTGCTGCTTTGGTTTCAGCAATGTCCCTTGTAAACACGCCGCAAAGTCCCTTTCCCATTCGGTGCACTTCCAACATGATTTGAGTGGCTTTAACTTCTGTTATATTAAAAAAAGAAGTTAATACCTCAACCACAAACTCCATGGGTGTATAATCGTCATTTAAAATAATTACTTTAAATTTTTTGGGTTTTTTTAATTCTGGTTTTGCCACTTCGCTCAATGAACGATGCTCAACAAACTCCTCTAAAATTCTACCGGCCATAATTTTTTTACCTCATATATTATTTATAGACCATTAACAGACATTTATCCCCATTTAGATACGATAGATTTTAATATAATCACAACAAAAACATAGGGGCTTAATACGGATCATAAGGCCTTAATTATGACCAGGTAATCAGCCCGGTGTTAAGCTATTAAACACAAACAAAAACACCGTGCAAGCACGGTGTCAATTTTTTTCTATGAGTAATTTACACATAGTTTACATGGTTTACATATGATTTATCATTTCATCCGCAAAACCAGAACAACTAACTAACGTTGCCCCACTCATTAAACGTTCAAAATCATAAGTAACTGTTTTAGCATTGATTGCACCGCTCATGCCTTTAACCACTAAGTCAGCTGCTTCAATCCAACCTAAATGACGTAACATCATTTCTGCAGATAAGATTAATGAGCCTGGATTAACTTTATTTTGGCCAGCGTATTTAGGCGCGGTACCGTGTGTTGCTTCAAACACAGCAATGCCATCGCCTAGATTCGCACCTGGCGCGATACCAATACCACCCACTTGAGCTGCTAATGCATCAGATATATAGTCACCATTTAAATTAAGCGTAGCGATAACGCTGTATTCATCCGGGCGCAATAAAATTTGTTGTAAAAATGCATCGGCAATCACATCTTTAATAATTATCTCTTCACCCGTTATAGGATGTTTTATCACATGCCAAGGACCACCGTCTAAAGGCGTTGCATCAAAGTGCTTAACAGCCACCTCATAACCCCAATCTTTAAAAGCACCTTCAGTAAATTTCATAATATTACCTTTATGAACCAAAGTAACCGATGTTTTATTATTATCAATCGCGTACTGAATAGCATTACGAACCAAGCGCTCAGTGCCTTGTTGCGACACAGGTTTAATACCAATACCACAATTAGTAGGGAAGCGAATTTTAGTCACACCCATTTCGTCTTTCATAAATTTAATCATTTTATCTGCTTCAGGCGTACCTGCTTGCCATTCAACACCGGCATAAATGTCTTCTGAATTTTCACGGAAAATAATCATATTCGTTTTTTCAGGTTCTTTTACTGGACTTGGTGTTCCTTCGTAATAACGAACAGGTCGTAAGCAGGTATACAGATCTAATTGCTGACGAATGGCTACGTTTAAAGAACGAATTCCGCCGCCAACAGGCGTCGTTAATGGGCCTTTAATAGCAACCACATATTCTTTTATCGCTGCTAATGTTTCTTCAGGCAACCAATCATCATTACCATACAGATTAAAAGCTTTTTCACCCGCATAAATTTCCATCCAGGAAATTTTCTTTGCATCTCCATAGGCTTTTTGAACCGCTGCATCAATGGTTTTAATCATTGCAGGTGTTACATCGATACCAATGCCGTCACCTTCAATAAACGGAATAATGGGTTGATCTGGTACGTTTAATGAAAAATCTTGATTGACAGTGATTTTATCACCTGATGAAGGTAATTCTATGTGCTTATATCCCATTATTTTCTCCGGCATTTAGTCTTTTTTAAAGGATATATAGTAACACGGGGCTAACGCATCCCCAAACAAGTTAAAATTTAATTGTAAATGTAAATGTAAACTTTACTTGATTTTCATAAATGTAAATTTGTATTTATCATTAATATAAAGCATAATTTGCAGCAATTTTATTTAAACTTAATTGAAAGTGTAATTACCTTATGGAACACCTTACTGAATTTGTTATGAACCATGCGTTACTGTCTTCTGCCTTTGGTGGAGTACTTTTGCTTACCCTCTTCAATGAGTGGCAGCAAAATCTTTTGGGTGCTAATGGCCTTGATCCAGCTCAAGTGATCCAATGCATTAATCGTAAAAACCCTGTGCTTCTAGATCTACGTGAAAAAGAACCCTTTGATAAAGGCCATATTATTAATAGTAAATTAACGTCTAAAGACGTGGCTAATAGTTTGAAACAGAATAAAAAAAATGAGTTTATTATTATTTGTGAAAATGGTACTAAATCCAGCACTTTTTCTGCCTCGTTCAAAAAAGAAGGTTTTGACAATGTATCCATTTTAAAAGGCGGTATACAAGCATGGACGGAAGAGAATCTACCGCTTGAAACAACCATTAAAAAAATTAAGAAAAAGAAATAATGATGGCTATCATAGAAATATACACCAGTAATTACTGCCCCTATTGCACCCGTGCCAAACAACTTCTCGATTCAAAAAAAATAACTTATCAAGAGATTGATGTTAGCATTTCACCTGAAGAAAAAGATAAAATGATAAAACGCGCCAAGCGTCAGACCGTCCCTCAAATTTTTATTAACAACCAATCCATTGGTGGCTGTGACGATTTGTTTGCATTAAACGACTCAGGAAAGCTCGATACGCTCCTTAAATAACATGGACGTATTAATTTAAATTTTAACCCTACTTTTAAGGAATAACCCATGTCTGATGAACAAGTAAAAAAAGATGAGCCACAATTTATGATCCAACGTATTTACGTTAAAGATCTTTCTTTTGAAACACCTGACTCACCTGCTGTATTTCGTGACGAGTGGGAACCAAAATTAAATTTAGACATTAATACATCAAACACATTACTAGAAGAAAATGTATATGAAGTTGTGTTAGATATTACAGCAACCGTTAGTAACAATGATAAGGTTGCATTTTTAGCCGAAGTAAAACAAGCAGGCATTTTTACGATTGAAGGTGCTGAAGCCGAACAGAAAGAACATTTACTTGGTAGTTTTTGCCCAAACATCCTTTTTCCTTATTCAAGAGAAGCCATCAGTGACATGGTCATTAAAGCCAGCTTCCCTCAGTTAGTATTAGCGCCGGTTAATTTTGATGCCTTATTCATGCAGCAAAAACAAGAACAACTAAAAAAAACAGCTGAATAAGACTTTAATATCATGAAGCCATTTGACGTTGCTGTCTTAGGTGCCGGTTCCTTTGGCACCGCCATCGCAATTCATATTGCGCGCTCCTCACATCGGGTTGTGCTGTGGGGACGTAATGAAAATAAGTTACAACAAATGGCTAACCAAAGAGAAAATAAATATTATCTGCCTAACACAAAATTTCCTAGCTCACTTAAAATAGAAACATCATTAAACAAAGCAATTAAAGAATCCAAGCACATAATTATTGCTGTACCAAGTCATGCATTTTACACATTATTAGACCAGATTGAACCTTCACTGCACGAAGTAACCTGGCTTACTAAAGGCATTGATCCTAAAAACTATTATTTTTTGCACCAGCTCGTATTGGAAAAAAATAAAGACACATTATTTAGCGTATTATCAGGGCCTTCTTTTGCAAAAGAAGTTGCCAGCGGCATGCCAACAGCATTAACCCTTGCCCATAATAACGAACAGTACGCTAAAAAAATTCATGCTTATTTACACAGCAACTCA
>CAWVYD010000163.1:0-4608 GCA_963934185.1 uncultured Legionellaceae bacterium
ATAAAACGAACGAATAGAGTTTTTTTTGGCCTTTATTATTTATTGTTTAAACATATTTGATGTTGGATTAATTTTTTTCTCGCACAAAAAAAACAGCAATAGAAACACCTAATAAACATAATGGAAGGAATGACAATACAAGTTGATAGTCAGCTTGACTGTAAATACGCACATGATTATACAGCGCACCGTTCCAAAAGAAATCGAGTAATTTGCCGACCAATGGCTGGCAAATGACACCACCCAGCATAATAATCATATTGACACAGGCAAAGACTGTGCCTGATAAATTGGTCGAGCTCGCATCTTTAGCGATGGCAAAAACGATGACTTCGGCCGAGCAAAATAAGCCATATAGAAATAACAACACATCAATGTTTAATAAACTTAAATCTGGCATGTAAAGGATCATTGAAATACAAATCACTGCCAATAATGATCCCATTGATAATATGGCTAATCGGCGCTGTGTAAAATCAGCGATGAAACCAAGCAAAGGCCCACCAATGGCCCATCCTAAAAAAACCATTGAAACAGACGAAGAGGCTTGTGAATTAGTTAGCCCATGCGCCATCATCAAGTAAGATTTGCCCCAAATTTCAGCAAAAACAGACAGCGACAAATACATAAGGGAACCAATTAATCCAAGCAGCCATATTTGCCCCCCCATTAACACCAGCTTAAGCTCATTAATAAACTGGGCAATAGGTATTGTTTGACTGTTTCCTCTTTGCTTTAAATGAGTAGGATGTTCCCTAAGAAAGAAAAACATCAACGCACACAAAACAATACCTATGATTGGCGCCATACTTAGCACTTTTTGCCAACCTATGGATTCAGCCACGTATGACATACCAATTTGGCCACCAATGGCACCAAACATGCCAAGCATGGTGACAAGCCCTGCCACCAATGAGAAGTAACGTTCAGGTAACCAAACCACAGCAAGTGCCAAAACGCCAACAAACGCAACGCCAGACCCCATCCCTACTAAAAACCGCCCGATGGAAGCAATGGTTAAAGAATCAGTAAAGGTAAATAGCCATGAACCCAATGCGCATAAAAAACATGCCGCAATGAGTAAACGTTTAGGACCGATACGATCCATCAACATTCCAGCAGGTAATTGCATTGGCGTATACGCAAAATAGTAATAGGCCGATAGCGTGCCAAAACCTGTGGCTGAAATGTTACCAAACGCCACTCGAAGCTCAGCTTCCATGACACCCGGTATGATTCGGAGTAAGTATTCGTAGCAATAAAAAAGCGCCGCAAGCGTACAGATAAATACGCCTAACGCTAACCCACTGTTTTTTTCTTTTATCATGAATTAATCAACTGCATGACTATGCGTTTCTTTCAAAGCAAACGTTAAAAGAAAAGCCATTAAAATTCCCATAGGCAATAACATTAATGCAAATTGATAATCAATCCCTGTATACAACACATTTACCGATGCCTCTGTTTGGGCTTTGGCTAATAACAATGGCGCTCTAATACTGACATGCCAATCTAACAAGACACCTACAAGCGGTTGAATAAACATGCCGCCAAGCATCACAATCATATTAGTAAATGCCATGGCTGTTCCTGCTGCTCGCTTAGGTGCTAACTCTCGCCCAACCGCAAACACAATGGCTTGTGACCCGTAACAGACACCTAATATAAACAATAATGTGCGGATGTTTTGCTCTGTTAATCCAGGAAAATACATGACCATTGAAATGGCTGTAAAAGCGCCTATTGCGCCAATACCCATCGGTACTTTCCGGTTATGAAATCGATCTGATAATGTACCCATAATCGGTGCACCAAAAGTAAAACCAAGAAAAATCATTCCATTGGCGGATTCTGCCGATGCTAACGACATTAAATGCGCATGCGTTAAATAAGGTATCCCCCACAATTCAGCTAAAACAGTCGTCGGTAAATAGACCAAGCAACCATAAAAACCATTCACCCAAATTTGTTTGTTTTTAGCGATGATTATCAAATCATGAATGGTTGATGCAAAGTCTCTTACCGGTTGCTGACTTTCATTATCAGATGAATATTTTCTGTCTTTAATGAAAAAGTACAACATGATCACCAAAAAGAAACCATAAGCAGACATGAAATTTGTTGTTTGAATCCATCCTAATGTCTCTACAAATTTTCCCAAATAGTAATCACCAAGCCAAGCACCTACCGTGCCTAATGCCGCAGCAAGTCCAGCAACAAAAGCCAATCTATCTTCAGGCAACCACATGGTCGCTAATTTAAGGACACCAACAAACGCAAAAGAGGAGCCTAAGCCAACCATAAAGCGGCCAATGGCTGCCACATAGAAGAGATCTGTCGCTGCAAATAAATAAGTTCCTAACGCACATAAAAAGCAAGCTAAGGTTAATAAACGCCTCGGTCCATAGCGATCCATTAATAAACCTACGGGGATCTGCATCGGCACGTATGCGTAGTAATAAAAAGCTGATAATCCGCCAAAGCCACTGGAAAGCAAGTGATAATGAGAAGAAAGCTGCGTTTCCATTACACTGGGTAAAATACGAAGTATGTATTCATAGCTATAAAATAATGTACCTAAGCCACAAACGGCCCATGCTAAAAAAGTATGTTTTTTTATAAGACTACTCAAAATATAAATCCCTCATTTTTATTATTCTTGCGCAGGATTAAAAATATGACTGCAATACACTGGCACGGTCACAATTTAACGTTTTTACTGATATAAAATCTAAGTATCGGGTCAATCATTATTGCTCCGTTACTTATACTGCGCGCGGCCATAAATTGCGGTTTTGCTCGTGTTCTTTTATGCGCCATAAGCCTTTTAAATCTTGTGCGTAGAATAACTATGCCCTGCAATTTAAAAGACGTATGGCACAAAAAATAAGCGTGTTCAAAAACCGCAATTTATGACTGCGCGCAGTATAGCAATAAAAATCGCGGGCAATCCTGCTCCTACTTTAAAATTATTAACGCATTTTATGACCGTGCACCGTATACTTTACTCACACCACTATCAATTGCGGCTTGCGCAACGGCTGAAGAAACACATTTTCTAAGACGCGGATCGGTTGGTTTCGGCAGAATATAATTCTCACCAAAGGTCCAGTCATCATGATCGGGATAAGCCGCTTTAACGCTGTCCATCACCTCTTCTTTGGCCAAAGAGCGAATGGCCTCAACCGCTGCCATTTGCATGGATTGATTGATACACGTTGCTCGCACGTCCAAAGCTCCGCGAAAGATATAGGGAAAACAAAGCACATTATTGACTTGATTTGGATAATCACTACGCCCCGTTGCAATGATTATATCATTACGCGCTAATTTAGCTTCTTCTGGTAAAATTTCAGGATCTGGATTTGATAACGCAAAAACAATAGGTTTTAACGCCATTAATTTTAATAAGCTTGGACTTAATAACTTAGGTTTGGCTACGCCAATGAATACATCGGCTCCCTTAAGCGCGTCTGCTAATGTTCGCTTGTCTGTCGTTTGAGAAAAGGTAAATTTGTAAGGATTTAAATCCTGTCGTTCGCTGTGAATAACCCCTTTACTGTCCAGTAAAAAAATATTATCTTTTTTTGCGCCTAACGCAACCAACAATCTCATGGAAGCAATGCCCGCAGCGCCAGCGCCAACACAAACAATAATCGCTTCATCCAGCGACTTATCTTGAACTTCTAAGGCATTAAGTAGACCTGCAGCAACAATAATAGCGGTGCCATGTTGATCATCATGGAAAACAGGAATGTTTAATTTTTCTTGCAATGCCTGCTCTATTTCAAAGCACTCGGGGGCTTTGATGTCTTCTAAATTAATGCCACCAAAGGTTGGCGATATACGCACAGCCGTATCAATAAAGGCTTGCGGATGAGATGCATCAATTTCAATATCAAATACGTCAATGTCAGAAAATTGCTTAAACAATACCGCTTTCCCTTCCATGACCGGTTTACTGGCAAGCGCACCTACGTTACCAAGCCCTAAAACAGCGGAACCATTGGTCAATACGCCAACCAAATTACCTTTGATGGTATATTTATAAGCATCCTCAGCGCACTTTGCAATGGCTAACACTGGTACCGCTACACCTGGCGTATAGGCTAATGAAAGATCGGCTTGAGACTCTGTGGGTTTGGTGAGTGCTATTTCTAACTTACCTGCTTTGGGGTACTCATGATAATAAAGTGCTGCTTTCGCTAGTTCACTGTTATCCAAATTGAACCTCTCTCTATTGATTATTGATACACATCTAATGTGTTAGATCCTTTTAAACTAACGTCAGACCTGTAAGAAATGAAAGGCTACATTTCTGCGTCGTCAGCTTGTAGCGTTAGTAACGTACGCGCCTTAAATAAAATTTTCCAATATCTTCGCTAATGTGTCTCTCTCATAATGTCATCGCGTCTTAGCAATAACCGCTCATGCGTTACACATGCTCACTTGCTTAGGATGGCAACAGACATAGCGACGACTATACTACGCGCGGTCATAAATTGCGGTTTAGATCGTGTTCTTTTGTGCGCCATACGCCTTTTAAATCTTGTGCGTAGAATAACTATGCCCTGCAATTTAAAAGGCGTATGGCACAAAAAATAAGCG
>CAWVYD010000164.1:0-4605 GCA_963934185.1 uncultured Legionellaceae bacterium
ATGACGATGAAGTTGTCGATGATTTGTTAAAGCAAATTGATAGAAAAGTAGAGCAGTATACCGGCGATGACGCATATGATGAAACACCTGTTTATGATAAATTATTGGCCCATTCTCCAGCTGCTGACACAGTGATCCCACCAACAAAAAATGCGGTTATAAATTCAAAAGCAAATGCTATGCGAAATAGAAATATTTTAGAGATTTCTAAATAGGGTAGGATGGCTTGGCAGAAAAATCGTAAGTATGGACAGCGTAATTATTCTGAGCTAGGGGTGCAAAGATATAAAAGAATCTTAGGAAGCGCTATGCACGCTAGAAAAATGTCAAACCAAAAGCAGGAGTTTATGATTGGTTGTGGCGTTGTTGCACTAGTGTTTTATCAATATTGAATTTTCAAAGGCATTAAAACGTAGGCTCATTCATGGCATTAAGTTTGATGGCTGTTTGCTGCCACTGGCGGCTGATGATGGCTAATTTTATTTGTGTAAACCTTGCTTTGAATAATTTTTTACGTTGAATAGCACGCCTTACACTGTTCTGTAGTGTGCTTTTTTGCTCAAGTAACCAAATTGCTTTGGCTAAATTGGTTTGTTTATGCCACATGTTTTTGTACCTACGTCGAGAGGAAAGCCAATACTATACCTCTCGCCTTGGTAATGCATGTTTTGAGTTACGATAATTAGCCTTAGTCAAAGAGAATATTTCCCTACTAAGCTCTTATTTCTTTTTCGGTTCTTTTGAAGGGATATTTTCATTAAGTACGGTAATGCCTTTACTGGTTTCTTGGCAATTGATTGGCGTGCCTTTTATGGCAAGGAATTGAACCACATGCAGTTTTTTATCTTTATAAATAATTCGCTGTTTGATGTTAACGTATTGCACTTGCTGGTATTCATCATTTTTAAACACAATCATGGCTGGAAATTCAACATTCCAAAAATACACACCTTTGGCTAAGCCTTGCTTAGTAATGGCAGGCGGGCTTAGGGGTATAGTGGTTACGGTATATTTATTTTTATTAACGGAGTCAAGCAGTTTGCTTTTAAGGATGACATCTAAAAAATCATTCCAACCGCCACTATTGAACATTTTTGCGGCTAGTTTTTGACGCGGAATAATGTTTGTGTGATTAAAATCATAGACGGCTAAAAGAACATTAAACCCAAAAATTTTTATTTTTGTCTCTTCTACCGGGCTTTTAATCTTTATGTTATCAAGGCTTGCATGGCACAGCGGACTTAATAAAATAAAGATAAAGCTAACTAAATAACGGGTTAATTTCTGTTTCATAATCATCTAATTTAAAGGGTATTGTGGAAGGTATTGGCCATTGCTTTCTCGTAAATACATCGTGAGATCGGGATGACTAATCGGGTAACTATCCAGTTCTACGTCTAACAGCGTTTCTTTAACATAAGTGATATGGTTGCTATTATCAACTAAAACGCGATACCAAGGGTGCTCGGTAGCAATGTTTCGTTTTATCATGATGGGTGAATGGATACCTTGAGGCTGAAAACTGTAATCCACGTCTACGATCACACCTCTGTAATGTTGTTTGTTATGCTTTACTATTTGGCCAATGGCATATTTTACTGGTTCCATGATGTTCTCTATTCCTTCGTTGGGAGGTACCTTGATATATCGGAACAGCCTGTGGAAACTTTAGGATTTTAAGCGAGCTTATTTTTCTTAGGATTAGGGCTAGTGAATAACCCAAGCTCGAAAAGAAGGCACATCGGAATGGCAAGAAGCAGTTGCGATAAGACGTCTGGCGGTGTAAATAGCATGCCTAAGGTAAAGGAAGCAACGATGACATAGGGGCGTGCTTGTTTTAATTGGTCACGAGTCACTAAGTTTGTTTGAATTAAAAAATAAATAATGACTGGGATTTGAAAGGTGCAGCCAAAAAGTAAAAAGAAGCCGGTGGTGAGAGAGAGATAGTAGCTAATATCAGGCAGAAGTTGCACATTTTCTGGGGTAGCTTGCGTAAAAAAGCCAAACAAGAGTGGCAACACAATGAAATAACAAAAGACGAGGCCTAATATAAATAGGCCAATACTGGCAGCATATAAGCGCCTAATCATATGGGTTTCATGATGATAAAGGGCTGGGTTTATGAAAGACCACAGTTGATAAAGCAAATAGGGCGTGGTCAATAAACAGGCTATTTTAGCAGCCAGTTCGATCGGTACCAGCAATGGCGCGGTGATGCTAATGGCTATCATTGGGCCATGTAGATGAGCGAGCAATGGTTTGGCCAGTAAGTAGAATAAGTCATTGGCTTTGTAGAAGAGTGGTATAAAAAATAACAACGCAAAGCAAGCTGTTTTTAATAAGCGTTTTCGAATTTCAATGAGGTAGGCTAAGGTTGAGTCTTGCATGCGAAGATTTGTCACGGCTTGAATAAAGGCGCAGTTTAGCGAAAAGTGTAAGAAAACAAAAGGAATAAGAAAATGAGTGATGCATTAAAAAAAGCAGTGGCAGAAAAAGCCTTAGAGTATGTTGAAGATGATGCAACCATTGGCGTTGGTAGTGGTTCAACGGTCAATTTTTTTATTGATGCGCTAGCAAGAATTAAACACCGGATTAATGGCGTGGTTGCAGCTTCTGTTGAATCAGAGAAACGTTTAAAAGCCTTATACATTCCAGTCATCTCACTAACATCAGCCTCTCAGTTAGATGTTTATATCGATGGCGCTGATGAAGTTAATGAACAAAAAGTCATGATAAAAGGCGGTGGCGGTGCATTAACCCGTGAGAAAATCATTAGTTGTGTTGCCAAGCAATTTATTTGCATTGTACACGAGGCTAAAAAAGTAAAGCGTTTAGGCGAATTTCCCATTGCAGTAGAAGTCGTGCCTATGGCGAGAAGCTACGTTGCAAGGGAGCTTGTAAAGCTAGGTGGCAGTCCGGCCTACCGAGAAGGGTTTACAACGGATAATGGCAACATCATTTTAGACGTGTACGAATTATCGTTAACTCAACCCATTGAAATGGAAGAGAAAATTAAAATGATAACCGGCGTGGTGGAAAGTGGTTTATTTGCTAAGCGTATTGCAGATACAGTCTTAATGGCATCAAGCAATGGCGTTATTGTGGCCTGAATACTTTTGTTAGGGCTTGTTTATTAAACAGTGATAAACAAATGTTATGTTAATAACATGCCTTAACAATAATTAAATGTTAATAATTCATTAAGCTTTCAATGGTAATATCTATTTATAATGATTAACTTTGAAGTTTTATATGCTCCAAGCACAAACCGATTTTATAGCTCGTCAAGAGGAAAGCAGCCTTTCAACTGATGGTAGAGATTTTCTTAATTGGTATCATCCGGACGATATTCATCGTTTAGCGTATACGACGTATTTACATTTGCCCGACGAAGCACGTCAACAAATACATGAGCCGATTATGATGTTAAGTTGTGCAGAGCAGTCATTTGAAGAGACTATGAAGGTTTATTTAGGTGTGCTCCATCAGTCAGGTAAGCAGGTATTACCTTTTATTATCGCGCCTGAAGTTGGCTCAGCTCACTTTATGGCTGGTTTTATTAGACTCAATCAATCAGTGCAAGTGCCAGGCGAAATTTTTTTAGTGAATCCTACCGGTTATACTCCGAAGCATGCGGTAAGGCGGTTGGCACTAAATGACATCAATGATGTTGCTGGGATGCCTATGCATGTATCCAAATTACAGGTGCAGACAATAGAAAAAGATCAACAGGGAGATGAGAAAGGCCCTGCGCTCGTCTCTTGTGGCCCTATTTCGTTAATGTTTATTGAATATTTATTAGTAAATCCAGCTTATGCCATATCGCTTGATCGGGACATTGTTTTACCTGAACCGTTGACTGACCTAAAGGCAATGGACAAAGGAGCTTATCAGCAACGTATTTTAGCGCAACGTCAAAGCCATTTTGAGCAACTTGGAAACATAACCGATGAAGAACTTAAAGACATTGATGCTAAGCATGATGAAATGATTAATGAGTTCATCAATCGTTACCCGCAAACAGAAGACAGTGATGATGTTTATGATTACAGTGATGATGATGATGAAGCTGCTATCGATAATGTAAAGCCCCAAGCTCAATTTAAAACGGTTTTTGATGATGTAATGCAACGCACAGAAGTTCAATCTGAACCAGAATTTGAAAGCGCAGTAGAAGACCAGACGTCTAATAACACAATTTTTGTCCCAAGCATGCAAATTTTAGGTGGATTTATTGGTGTCTTAGGCATTAGTGCAATTGCTATCTCACTTGCAATTTTTAGTTTTGGTCTTGCGCCCGTTATTGGTGCCTCGATACTTGGCGGGGCAGGAATAGTGACTGCATTGATAGGTATGGGATTATTTAAACATGATTCATTACCCGAATATGAAGATGAACAGGTGCTTTCTGAGTCAGCCCCGCTGATGAGTTAGGTAAGTATAAAATTAAGTGCCTAGGTCAATTATCGCTGCGGTTGGTTTTGACAGTGTTTGCAAAAAAATTATGAGTCGTTATACTCCGCCCCATTAGGGGAGAAGATAATATGGACTACTTAACAGAATACGCGCTGGATGATTTGCACGTATCGTTAGAGCGCAGCAAGC
>CAWVYD010000165.1:0-4576 GCA_963934185.1 uncultured Legionellaceae bacterium
AAAATATTTACAATGCTCAAAAGGGATCTTTCATTCTTGCTCTTTTAAATTTTTTTAAACAGATATCACTTAAGCCAATCAACTCATTTACTCTAAAACGAATTGTCAACATGCCCTAAATTTTTATGCTTACTTTCTATATAAAACCCCATTTTTAGCGTTATCATCACCATACCGATTTTTATACAGCTGAAAAAGTTCGGGAGGTGATGCGTTTGTAAATTGATGTTTGTGATTAACCCAGCCAAGTTGTTTGAGAATAGTTTGAGTATGGCTATTATTTTCGGTATAGGCATGCTTTAAAATCGTATTTAAATTATCCACTGCTGGTTCTTTTTTATCTAATTTTAACGTGCTGTAAGAAAACAAACCGTAAAGCCCTAACCAAGCTGAGTTATTGCTTTTGTTATAGACATCGAACGCGTCGCAAAAGGTTTGAAGTAGTTTTGCGTGAGGGCTATTCATTGCCTCATCATTGCAAGGCGAAATGCATTTGAAAAGATTTGTGATGTAATCAAAAGCGCGCTCGGACAGTAATTTATGCATGTCTCTGGAAGGATGAATTTCATCCCAAAACATGTAGCCTTTGGTAGGAGCGCAATTTCCTCGAACTTTAAACGCAGTTGATTCTGTGTAGTAACTGTTATTTTTGTTGGAATCAAATCCATGAATAAAGTGGTTTTGATGAATTTCACTAAAGTGTTCACACACATCAAACAGTTCAATTTGACAAGAATAGAGGTAGTCTTTTTGTAATGCGACTAAGGCGCAATTAAGTTTCTGATTATACAAAAGTGACATGGCTTTTGCGTTTTCTCTTAAGGGGCCATACTTACTTTGATAGTAGGGAGTAAGCGATAAATCGGGAAGATTAAAAAGCACAAAATGTCGGTAGCCATTTTCAATCAATGTTTTTAAGTTATCAATGCGCCCTTTAATGGATTTATCGATGGCATCTATGGTGGGCTCAAGGTTTACGGTAATTAAATCATTTGCGCCAGACCACTCAATGACTAAGGTATGTGTTTTATGTGTGGTGTTCAGTTCCGAACGATTATCATCTTGCAAAAGTAAGTGTCTTTTTTCAGAAAGATTAGACACGGTTAAACGTGCTACTTCTGTTCCTATTAAGCCAAGTATGTTGGTTGAGTTTGGCCAAACCAGTGCGTTTGTGTAAGTGTGTGAGGTTAATCCGCCTTCCGCATAACTGCGTAATAATGTTTTATGCTTGAATGTGACACGCCGATCGTTATCTAGGATTGAGTTATGTTTGTTTGTCGACTCTTCTTGTGCTGCTGGTTGGGTTACTGATTGGTATTGCGCTTCGAAGGTTGGTTTTTCTGAGTTGGCTGGTTCATCGGTAGTTAAAAAATGTTCTATTAATTTTACAGCGAGATCGTCAGCCCAATTATAACCATTTGAAAAGCGGCCAAAGGGGGTGCGTTTTGCTTGCAAGCCCGATAGGGTATTCATGGGCAGAAAGCCAAACTCATGGCGCTTAGCGAGCGTACCTCTGTCGGATAGGCTGTCGCCCATAACGATAAAATGATTGATTATAGATTTCATATGATTGTCTGAGTGCCTTACATGTGATACATCATTGAGGTGTATATTGGCTTGTGGGGTGTGGCGGTTTTTTCCAACGTTTTTTCGATGTCAGCTACTTTGTGAGTACTGGCGGGTTGAAATAAACAAAAACGGCCTGTTAAGCAGTAGTTAATGGTCATGGGGATTAAACCTATGCCGGTTAAGGCGGTTAAAATATTGGCTTTGATTTCAAACCATAGGTCGCGGTGGGTTGATAGTGCTTCATCAAATTGATGTAACGTTTGGGTGAAGTGTTCTTTAAACTCATCTAAGGCTTGTTGTGTGGGGGCATCGCTTTGTTGCCAAAAGTCATGTAATTCCTTTTTAAGTGTTATGGCAAGCACAATGCACTTTCCAGCCTTTCTAACGCTTCTTCCACCAAAGCCAAAATCATGCAGTCTATGACTGCCAAGTGTTAACCCATGAATAAAAAGTTGATTAATGGCGCTTTGAAGCGGTTTTATTTCATTAGGACCTTGCCATTGAAAGGCTTGTTCATGCGTCTCATCAAAATTAGATTTACTGTATTCCGGTCCATAGTGAATGTAGTCAGTTATATTTGTATTACTAAGCGCATTGAGTATTTCATCATTATAACAGCCACTGCGCATGAGCGTCATAAATGCGCCTGTATAACGACGTGAATCGTAACCAAGGTGAATTGTTTTTTCAAACTTCGCTTGCGTTAACAGTCCGTTTCGATGCATATTACACAGCGACCATGCAATGTTTCTTAGATGATAAGGGTTAGTAAATAACAAGTCATAATTGCTTTGCGTCAGTAAATTGCACTCGTTTAAGCAACTTACAGAATTTTCTAATGCGTTTAAAAATTCCTTATCTCGGTAGGGATTATAGTGAGTAGGAAAATAAAGATCGGTTTCTAAAAATAATTTATCTTCATAAAACTCATTAATAAACCAAGGGGTATTGACTGTTTTAGTTGCGCCTATAATGCTTTGCATATTAGGCTTGGTTAATAACCCTGCTTGATTCATTTTCCTTAAAAACGGCATAAAGCCAATCCTTGGGGCAATGGCAATAAGTGATTTTAAAACCTCTGTGCCGCCCATGTTTAAAACCAATGCTTTGAGTTCTTGAAGTGTTGCTGGCTCATTTATTTCGTGTAAGTAAGGCAGTTCATCATCGGTTAATTCTAATAAGTCAATGCTGTGATCATATAGCGCTTTAGCTTCTTGATGGCCACTTTCCATTAAGTCACACATGCTACTTAGTTTGAGTTGGTTTTCATAAAAAGTTTTATGGTGTTGAATGGTTGCTGGAGGCACGTACCATTTAATATGCATACGAGTGTTAATACTGAATTGATTTACATCGATTGTGATTTTACCTATGATGGCTTTCATTTTTGAGAACATAAAATGTACTTTGTGAGCTCTTTCAATTAAAGGACGATCAAAATATTCTGGGTCGTATTCTAAAAACTCTTCTTTGGCAAAGGCTTTTTCTAGGTATTCATAATTAGTGTATTGAAATGGATTATCAATCAGTTCAAAGCGGAGCGGCTCTCTGTTTTCAAATTGAGGCGTCCAAGGATCGGGGCTGGAAAAGGTCATACCATTAATGGTAATGCCATCCTCTTCTTCCGCTTCATCCTCACTGATATCTGCCTCTGTTATATCCTGAGCGGACGCAAAGGGTTTTAACATTTGCTGATAGGCAGTGGTTAATGTTTGAAACGCGTCAACAGAGCCGCCTTTATCCGGATGAGATGTCCGTACTTTTTGTTTATAGGCGCGTTTTATCTCTGTTTCGGTTGCATCTTTATGGATGTTCAAAATAAGGTGAGGTTCTGTCATGGTTAACCTTTTTATAAAATGTAGTAATGCTAGGGCGCTTCAAAATGAATGATCTACACGCTCTAATAAGTGCTAAATATGGGTCACATTAGATTAGTTGAATTTGAGAGCTCAATATCAGCATCATTGTCCGCATTGCTGGCCAGCGTGCTTACTATGCGCATGGATTTTGCTTCAGAAAACAGAGACAAAGGGGCTAAACGTCTGGCGAAATCACCATTTGGGTTACTTTCTGTGTAACGATTTAGTTTTGCCAGTAAGTCATCGGAATTTTTAATGGTATCTGAATTCAATTCCTCCATTTCTTCAGACAGTCTCCCCTCTATTGCCTGTACGTCCTGCATAATGGGATTAAAATGATTTCGACCCCATTTAAACGCTACGATTAATAACCAGAAATTATTATTCATTGTGTAGTCATTTAGCAAAACATGCGCAAAATCCAATAAGTTATCATGATTTTCTGCTTCTGTTTTGTAATAGTTTAGCCAATGAAGTCGGCAAAGGTGGTTATAAGCATTGGTGGGTTTATCAATCGATAGGCTGATAGTAATGTTTTGCGGGCAGCTTTGTAAAAATTGCTTGATGGGAGCGTATTCTAATGTATGAAGCTCATTGTCACTAATATCAAGATGGAGTGTTGGATGAAGCTCTTCGTTTAACTGTACAATAGGGAGTTTGGTTAATGCGTTTCCTAAATTGAAGAGCATTTGTTTCTCTCTGCCAAAGCCATTATTGGTTAACTTAAGATGAGTAACGTAGCTTGGGATCAGTAAGAAAACCTCATTTAATTGTTCTGGTTCTAGGCAACCAAGGCGCGCATAGCTTAAATCGAGACAGGTATTTTGTCCGTGCCAGCCATTGTCATTATGTTCAATAAACAAGGCTAAGCGCGCTCTAATTTTGCTTAGCGCTGCATTTTTCACGGATGGTATTGCCAAGCTTAGTGCCAGTGGCGACTGAAGCCATTGAATCAGCGCTACTTGGTTTGAGTGATGGTTAAATTCACTGTTATCAGTAACGTAAGTAAGAAGCTTATTAACGTCTTTTTCTGTTATTTTTTTATCTGTTTTTCGTGTTAAGGCCTGTGCATGTAAGGTGGCTGCTTCTTTTTGGTGTTTTATTTGATGAAAAGGCGTAAAGCTTCTTACTTACGTTACTGATAACAG
>CAWVYD010000166.1:0-4565 GCA_963934185.1 uncultured Legionellaceae bacterium
AGGTGTAATTCTATTTTTATAAAATATCAACTACTTTTTTAATGGGACAGCCCTGGGGTACCCCTTACTTGTTTAATACAAAAAGTTAAGTTGAATCGATGCTATAGCCAACGGATATGAAGATGATAGATGCAATTAGGAACGAAACGGAAATAACGTCCATATTTAGCGCTTCCACCTTACCATCAATACTAAATAGCAACATAAATGCCTAAACATGGACGTGATTTCCGTCACGTTCCTTATCTAATTTCCTAACCTGAAAATAATTTGCTCAAATACGATTCTAAGCAAAAAAAAATCAATGAAAATATAACCTATACAGTCAACCAATCAAACATATGAAACCTGGCTAATTTCGTATTCAACCACGCCACCTGGTGTTTTAACCACGACGACATCATCGACAAGTTGACCAATTAAAGCGCGAGAAATGGGTGAGGTATAAGAAATTTTTCCTTCCTTTATATTTGACTCATCTTCACCAACAATTTGGTAAACCGTCTCAACTTCCGTTGCTAGGTTATACAAATGAACGGTTGAACCAAAAATAATTTTATCGCCAGGCGGCATGTTGGAAATATCCACCACTTGTATGTTGGCTAATTTACCTTCAAGCTCTTGAATACGGCCTTCAGCAAAACTTTGTTGTTCACGCGCTGCGTGATATTCGGCATTTTCTTTAAGATCGCCATGCTCTCGCGCATCCGAAATTGCTTGAATAATCTGAGGCCGCTTAACCGACTTCAAATGCGTTAATTCTTCTTTTAATTTTTTTTCACCATAAACGGTAACGGGCACTCTTTGCATAATTTCACCTCTGTATATCTTGTAAACATGTGATTTTCGTTCTATCTTCATTTTTCATGGCGAGACATGCAGCCTCTGCGCCTGAAAGCGTCGTAGTATACCTTACTTTATGTGACAATGCCGAACGTCTAATTTCAAAAGAATCCGCCACCGCCAATTTTCCTTCTGTTGTGTTAACAATAAAATCAATGTCGTTATTTTTTATATGGTCCACAATATGTGGCCGCCCTTCCACCACTTTATTAACAAGTTGGCAAGCAATGCCTGCTGCCATTAATAACGTTGCAGTGCCTTTGGTAGCGATGATTTCAAAACCTAAGGCTACCAGTGCTTTTGCCACTTCACCCACTTTGGCTTTATCTGCATCGCGTACACTAATAAATACCCGTCGTCTTTGCTCAATATTTTCCTGCGCACCAAGTAATGCCTTAGCATACGCTTGGCCCAAACGCCGCGCTACGCCCATGACTTCCCCTGTTGACTTCATTTCTGGTCCTAAAATACAATCCACTCCTGAAAATTTTATAAAAGGAAAGACAGGTAGTTTTACCGAGTAATAAGCAGACATTGGCAACGTCTCTGAATGAAAGCCTTGCTTAGGCAGTGAAATGCCCAATTTACACTTAGCGGCAATTTTAGCCAAACTAATGCCCCGAGCTTTTGAAACAAATGGAGCAGTACGAGAGGCGCGTGGGTTAATTTCAAGAATATAGACATCATCACCTTGAATAGCAAACTGCGCATTCAATAAACCGATGACACCCAATTCAAGTGCTGCTGCTTTTAATTGTTGTTGCATTTCTTGTTGCAAAATCTCACTCAATCGATAGGGAGGTAAAATGCAAGCTGAATCTCCTGAGTGAATCCCTGCTTGCTCTATGTGTTCCATGATGCCACCAAACAAAACATTTTCACCATCGCATACAGCGTCAATATCAACTTCAACGGCATTATTTAAAAACCTATCCAATAACACAGGCGAATCATGTGACACGTTAACCGCTTGTTTTAAATAGTGAATAAGCTCTACGTCACTGTATACAATTTCCATCCCTCGCCCGCCCAATACGTACGAAGGACGAACGACTAATGGGTAACCAATGCGATTTGCCACACTTAATGCTTCTACTTCATTCGTAACCGTGCCATTTTCGGGTTGCAATAAGCCTACCTTATCCGCTACTTGCTGAAAGCGTTCTCTATTTTCCGCTCTATCAATGGCATCCGGTGACGTACCTATTATTGGCACACCGGCCTCCGCCAACGCTTTTGCTAATTTCAATGGCGTTTGGCCACCGTAATGCACTATGACGCCATTTGGCTTTTCGATGTCAGTAATGGCTAATACATCCTCAAGCGTTAACGCTTCAAAATATAAGCGATCCGACACATCAAAATCTGTTGATACGGTCTCTGGGTTGCAATTAACCATGATGGTTTCAACCCCTTCTTCTCGCAATGCCATTGCCGCATGCACGCAGCAATAATCAAACTCAATGCCTTGACCAATACGATTGGGGCCGCCGCCTAAAATCATTATTTTATTAGGATGCTCAGATGGTCGTGCCTCACAATAAGGCTCGTAACACGAATAAAAATACGCCGTTTGCGTTGCAAATTCGGCACTGCATGCATCAATTCGTTTAAAGACCGGTACAACGCCTAATTGTTTACGAGCTTGTTTCACCGTAATTTCATCGTTACCCAAAAGCTGCGCAAGATAACTGTCCGAAAAACCATGGCGTTTAAATTCAAACCACATTGCTTTATCAAGTTCATTACAATTACGATTTATTAACGATTTCTCTAACGAAATAATATTTTCTATTTCGGCTAAAAACCAGGGATCAATTTTCGAGCTTTGATACACCTCTTCAACTGAAAAACCCTCTCGAAACGCATCTCCCACATGCCAAATACGATCCGGCGTTGGTTGCCCTACTTTAATGAGTGCGCCAATGTCATTGTCTTTAACGGGTAATGCAACAAGGCCACTGCGATCAATTTCAAGGCCTCTTAATGCTTTTTGAAGTGATTCTGAAAACGTGCGGCCTATGGCCATTACTTCGCCCACCGATTTCATCTGAGTGCTTAAGGTATCCGATGTTTGAGGAAATTTATCAAAGTTAAATCTAGGCACTTTCGTTACCACGTAATCAATGGAAGGTTCAAACGAGGCGGGAATGGCATCATCTGTGATCTCGTTTTTAAGTTCGTTTAAGGTATAACCAATGGCAAGCTTGGCAGCAATTTTTGCAATCGGAAAACCCGTTGCCTTAGACGCTAAAGCAGAGCTACGAGATACACGAGGATTCATTTCAATGATAACCATTCGGCCATCCGCTGGATTAATACCGAATTGCACATTAGCACCCCCTGTATCAACGCCAATTTCACGCAGCACAGCAATCGCCGCATTTCGCATGCGTTGATATTCTTTGTCCGTTAAGGTTTGAGCGGGGGCAACCGTAATGGAATCGCCTGTATGCACTCCCATCGGATCAATGTTTTCAATCGAACAAACAATAATGCAATTATCAGATGTGTCACGCACCACCTCTAATTCAAACTCCTTCCAACCTAAAAGTGATTCATCAAGCAACAATTCATTCGTTGGTGATAACGCCAAACCATGGCTGCATATCTCTTCAAATTCTTCGCGGTTATAAGCAATACCACCACCACTACCACCCATGGTAAATGATGGACGAATGATTGTCGGAAAACCCAATTGGGCTTGGCCTTGAATGGCTTCTTCCAAGCTATGAGCAATAACAGAGCGCGGCATGTCCAAGCCAATGCGTTGCATCGATGAACGAAATTTTTCACGATCTTCTGCTTTATCAATCGCTGTTACGCTGGCGCCAATTAATTCAACCTTATGTTTTTCAAGAACGCCTTCACGCGCCAAATCTAGCGCGCAATTTAATGCCGTTTGACCACCCATAGTAGGTAATAAAACATCCGGCTTTTCTTTTTCAATGATACTTTCTAGCACCTGCCAATGCAGCGGCTCAATGTAAGTACGATCGCTTAATTCAGGATCCGTCATAATAGTCGCCGGATTAGAGTTAACTAAAATAACCCGGTAACCTTCTTCCTTTAGCGCTTTAATCGCTTGCGTTCCCGAATAATCAAATTCACAGGCTTGACCAATCACAATTGGCCCGGCTCCCAATACCAAAACAGATTTAATGTCCAAACGACGCGGCATACACCCTCTCGAAAAAAGCAAAATTTTCCTATTTTACTCTTAAAAGCTTAAGCTATGTTACTTTTTTTTAAAAACTTTTAATAACTGTCTAATCATTGGACTTTGGACAAGTCGGTATAAAAAACGAGCAAAACAGATGGCTTTAAATCCTAAGACAATAGGCCAATGAATGGTGAATTAGGCGTTTTCTTCATGGCTCGCTCACTGTTCGTTCGGCTGCGCTTTACTTGCGAAAACACCTAACTCACCCTTCATCGAAATTTATCTAATCATCAAACAATAAAAGTAAATAAATTTAAAAAAACGATTGACATGACATACAGATCGGCGCGCTCAATATTTCGCATGACGAGTTCACAAATCAACTCTTAGAACTCATTTAAAAGTTCCAATTTTAGACCGTTGAAAAACCTATGTTGCTAAGAAATCGCTTGGACGCCACAGCTTTATTCAAAATAGTTGTAACAGCAAGTCATTTTTATACTTCGTCTTTTCACAAGTGAAGTGCAACACCCTGCGATTTAATTATTTTAATGTAACT
>CAWVYD010000167.1:0-4467 GCA_963934185.1 uncultured Legionellaceae bacterium
CAAAACGTTTTGAATAACGGTTTCTTGCAATAGTCGAAATGACTCAAAGCCAAAGGTTTTTTGTAAAATCTGACGTGCGTGTTCAATGCTCACTGAAATTGGACTTCTTTGGCAAATATGAATAATAGGAATATACGCAAATTTCATCAAAATGCATAGTTTTCGGTGTTGAGATTTTTTTGGGGTGAATTTAATTCGATTGAGCCCTAGCGCACGAAGTATCAAACACGCATTTCGAAGACACACCGATACATCAACTGTTTCCATGAGACATGGTTGATATTTCACACATTGGTATAGTTAGGTGCGCATTGGTATAATATACTCAACGGAAATGAAGATACGATATTTTAGCATTGATATTTATGCGTGAGTAATCCACTATTCGTTTGCTATAGAGCCGGCTATACCTCACTCATAGTGAATGACTCACACAAAAATCTCGATACTAAATAAACCGCATATTCATATCCATTGGGTATAGCTAAAATCTAATATCGAGTGGGGCACGATTAACGACTCGTTACGCACGTTTACTAAAAAAGGAATTTTATCGTGTTGTTTGAATTAAATGAAGATCAACTCGCGTTTAAAACAATGGCAGCCGACTTTGGTCGAGATGAGCTTGCGCCTCATGCTGCGCATTGGGATCAACGTTATATTTTCCCAGTAGAGACCTTAAAAAAATCTGCGACGCTTGGTTTTTCAGGTATTTATGCCTCTGAGGGGATTGGTGGTTCGGCATTATCTCGATTGGATGCCGCTATTATTTTTGAGGAATTATCAACGCATTGCATTGCAACCAGCGCTTATCTGTCCATTCATAACATGGTTACAGGTATTTTAGATGCGTACGGCAGTGACGCGCTAAAATCACGCTATGGTAAAAAATTAACACGCATGGAATCGTTAGCGAGTTATTGTTTAACCGAGCCGTCGGCTGGTTCAGATGCGGCGTCACTCAAAACAACGGCAACGCTTGATGGAGATCATTATGTTTTAAATGGCTCTAAAGCCTTTGTTTCTGGTGGTGGTGTGAGTGATGTGTATCTTGTTATGGCAAGAACGGGGGATGACTCTTACCGCGGGATCAGCTGTTTTATGGTTGATAACGGCTCGCAAGGATTGAGCTTTGGTAAGCAAGAAAAAAAATTAGGCTGGCATTGTCAACCAACGACCATGGTGTTTTTGGAAAATTGCCGTGTGCTCAAGGACAATCTTATTGGTCAAGAAGGGCAAGGGTTTAATATTGCGCTGAACGCGTTAAATGGCGGGCGCATTAACATTGCCGCTTGTTCGCTTGGCGGGGCTAAAGCGAGTTTACGTATTGCTAAACAATACATGGAAGAACGTGAACAATTTGGTAAATCACTTAATCAATTTCAAGCCTTACGTTTTCGCTATGCGGACATGTTAACTCAGTTTGAAGCGGCTAAATTAATGGTGCATCGCGCGGCATGCAGTTTGGATGCTAACGATATCAAAACGCCACTGCATTGCGCGATGGCCAAACGATTTGCTACCGATGCGGCGTTTGATATAGCGAACCAAGCGTTACAAATGCTAGGTGGTTATGGGTATTTGGCGGATTATCCAATGGAGCGAATTTTTAGAGATTTACGCGTGCATCAAATTCTCGAAGGTACCAATGAGATAATGCAAGAGATCATTAGTAAAATAGCCCTTAAAGATGGCTTTGAAATTGATTAATCATTAAGGCCTGTTAAAATAGTTGTTCATAAAATAATGACAGATGAGCAGGCCAACGGACAATAAAAAAAGGGACAAAAATGATAGTAACAGACATTGATTCATACGGAATTTTAACGATTAAACTTAATCGCCCAGAAAAATTAAACGCATTAAATCAGGATGTGCTTAATGCCATTAGTGACCAATTAACCATGGCTAAAACCAATGATGCGATTAAGGCACTTTTAATAACCGGCGAGGGTAAAGCTTTTTGCGCCGGGGCAGACATTACTCGTTTGCAATCAGCCAACGCCATTAGCGGCCATGAGTTTGCGGTAGAGGGGCAGCGTGTGTTTCGTCAGTTAGAAACCTTAGGTAAACCGTCACTTGCTGTTATTAATGGTTATGCGTTTGGTGGTGGTTGTGAGCTTGCTATGTCGGCAACGTTACGTATTGCTTCTACTAAGGCTTCTTTTGGTCAGCCAGAAGTAAAACTCGGCGTGATCCCTGGCTATGGCGGCACGCAGCGCTTAGCACGCCTTGTTGGTAAGGGACGAGCACTTGAATTATGCATAACGGGTCGCTTTATTAAAGTGGATGAAGCATTAATGATGGGCCTTGTTAGTCATGTGTTTGAGGAAGATGAGCTGATGCTTAAAGCAAAAGAGCTTCTTCAAGGCATCACTGCCATGGGGCCCCTTGCAGTAAAAGCCACCATGGAAGTCATTGATGCTGGTTTTGATTTACCCTTAGACGATGCACTGCATTTAGAAGCCATGGCGTTTGGCTTAACCTGTGCCACCAAAGACAAAGATGAAGGCGTCAGTGCCTTTTTAGACAAACGGGATCCAGACTTCAAAGGGGAATAATGTGAGCGATATTTTATTTTCAACGAAGAAGGGTAATGGGGGATTAATTGGTTTTATTACGTTAAATCGCGTAAAAACGCTTAATGCTTTAACCTTTGAAATGGTATGTGCCATGCGTAAACAACTAATGGCATGGCAGGAGGATGAAGCAATACACGCCGTTGTTGTTCAATCTAATTCTGAAAAAGCATTTTGTGCCGGCGGCGATGTGGTGAAACTGCGCCAAATAAGTGAAAAATCCCCCGAAAATCCGATGGCCTTTTTTAAAGAAGAATACTTATTAAACTGCTTAATACGCGCTTACACAAAACCTTATGTATGTTTGTTAAATGGGTTAACCATTGGCGGCGGTGTTGGTATTTCACTTCATGGTAATTACCCTATTGCGACGGAACATTTTAGTTTTGCCATGCCGGAAACGGGCATTGGTTTTTTCCCAGACGTTGGTGGAGGCTATTTATTGACGCGTTGCAAGGGTGCGTTTGGTTTGTATTTAGGATTAACGGGTAAACGCATTAGTCGAGCAGATGCAACCTTTTGTGGTTTGATTCAATATACGATAGCCAGCGACAAACAAGCTGATTTTATACATGCTTTGTTAGAAGCGGATTTATCAGAGAAGACCAATGCATCTATGGCGAGTTTGCTATCACTCTTTGCGGATAAAAAACCAAAACTGTCTGGTTTAAGAAACGATGAGGAAGCGGTAAATCATGCGTTTAGTGCAGGCAGTGTTGAGACCATTTTTTTGAGACTGGAAGCGCAAAACACGCCTTGGTCACAAAAAACATTATTACTATTGCGGGCCAAATCACCAACAGCACTTAAAGTGACCTTTGAACAATTAAAGCGAGTTGCAGGGCTCTCTATGGAAGATACCATGCGCATTGAATTTGGTATGTCAGCTCAATTTATGAAGAGCAATGATTTTTTTGAAGGGGTTAGAGCGTTATTAATTGATAAAGATGGCAAACCTAATTGGCAGCCTAACCAACTTAAAAAGGTGTCTAAAGAGTCGGTAGAAGCCTATTTTAGTGCTAACCAGGGTGCGTCTCAGCTTTTTTAAACAGATATTACTAAAGCCAATCACCTCATTCACTCCAAAACGAATTGTCAACACGGCTTGTTATATCCCGCGGAAAATGAGCTTGAAGGAGCTGATTTGTCTCGCTTAAATTAAGTTTTTAGCGGTGGGTTTGTATTTAAATAGCTTGAAATGACAATAAATATTGAAGTATGGTTGAACAAGATGAATACTCTAATTAACGCAAATTAAACGCGGTCTGTCCAGTCATATCTCAAATAACAACTCATGTTCTTACATTATTCCAATATAAACAATTAAATTTAAGTGATAACAGCGCATTATATCGGCCGACACAATGCAGTAATTGCGGGAAGTCCTTCCCTTGGTTTCATGGCACAACGCCTCGTGTTAACGGCTGTCTAAAAGCGCGCATAGAAGGCGCAGGAATTCTGTTTGAAATCCGTACTAATAGAGGTAGCGTAAGTCCTTATGACCTTCGTAGCTGCGACATTTAGCCACAGGGCACACAGTCTTATCCGGCGGGGGGAAGGCCTCTTAAAATAATCATAATTGTGTCAATACGCCCTAATATTTCTTAGAAAAACGTTTACTTGCTTGGAATAATGATTTGGGTGTTTTACGGAAGTAAAGCGCAGCCGAACGAAGAGTGAGCGAGCCATGAAGGAAAATACTCAAAGCCTTATCTTTTAAAACATAACGTTAGGTGCCTTCAAGCTTAAATAAAATTAGAGGAAGTTTTAAGCGACTTTAGTTCAAAGTCCAATTAATAAAGCGGAAGCATAGCTAGGGCGTGTTGACAATTTGTTTTGGAGTGAAGGAGATGATTGGCTTTAGTTATATTTGCTTAAAAAATCATTT
>CAWVYD010000168.1:0-4445 GCA_963934185.1 uncultured Legionellaceae bacterium
TGCAGATTTAATCATGGATTTTGTGGCCGAGCCACATCACTTCTATTATATTCAAAGATTTCGTGGCCGAGCCACATCACCTTTAATACATTCAATAATTTAGAACCAAAACCAGTGATAACCTATTGATTTCCAATTCTTAAAACCGATTTTAGCCCCCTTAAATGCGTTTTAAGTGCTATTCGAAGAGTTTATGCATTTGATGAAAATTAATTATTTGCCCGAGATTTCGTGGCCGAGCCACATCACCTTTAATACATTCAATAATTTAGAACCAAAACCAGTGATAACCTATTGATTTCCAATTCTTAAAACCGATTTTAGCCCCCTTAAATGCGTTTTAAGTGCTATTCGAAGAGTTTATGCATTTGATGAAAATTAATTATTTGCCAGTTTTTTATTTTTTGCTGTCTATCGCCCGCATAAATCACAAAGCCGTCTTTTACTCTGTCTTCAGCGATGGATAGAAAATAGTTTAGGCCTTTTATAAAATCTTGGTGGAATGTTTTTGATGCTTTTATTTCTATAGGTGTTAATTGATTGCCTGTTTTGATTAGTAAATCTATTTCCCGTTGATTGCTGTCTCGATAAAAATACATGCTCGGTTCAACGCCTTTATTCATTTGCTTTTTAAGAATTTCGGAAATAATAAAATTTTCAACGAGGTTCCCACGCAGTGGATCTCTTGCGAGTTGCTCTTGATTATGAATGTCTAAGCAATACGTAGCTAAACCTACGTCTGTAAAATATAATTTTGCAGATTTAATCATGGATTTTGTGGCCGAGCCACATCACTTCTATTATATTCAATCACTTATCGAGAAAAAGTCCACTAAGTGATTGACTTCCAATTCTTAAAGCTCATTTAAGGGGCCTTAAAGCCATTTTAATCACTACAGTAGCCCCATCGCCATTGTTGGAACTTCTTGGTTTTTTTCGGTTAATCGTTGCCTGGGAAATGAGTCTTAAGTCATCGTTATATGGATTTTAAACGCGCTTTTCCCCTTGAAAAAAGTCTTTAAATATTGGTACTAAATTTAACGGGTTGCATAAGAAAATATTTTCATGCAAACTTTAACAGTTTCTATAAATCCAACAAGTCCAACTAACACAAGGAGTGTGCATGCCTCGTGCGAATAGGTATTACCAAAAAAATTATGTTTATCATATAACTCACAGGTGTAATCACAAAAATTTCTATTTGAAGTTTAAAAAAGATAAGAGTAGATATCGATATTGGCTTTATCAAGCAGTGAAAAAATATCATTTATCGGTTTTGAATTATGTCATTACCAACAATCACATTCATTTACTTGTGTATGATTCAGGGGATATTGCGATAGCTAATAGTATGAGACTTATAGCGAGCCGTGTTTCCTTTGAATATAACAGTAGAAAGCAAGTTGATGGTGGTGCTTTCTGGCAGGGAAGGTATTTTGCAACAGCAGTACAAGAAGCGTCTTATTTATTAAATTGCATGGTTTATATTGACCTAAATATGGTTAGGTGTGGGGTTGTGTCTCATCCTAAGGCTTGGCCTTTTGGTGGTTATACAGAACTTTTGCAATCTGATAAGAGGTATCGAATTCTCGATAAAGAAAAAATACTTGAATTAAGTGGTACGAAATTTTGGGATGTTTTTATAGAAAACTACCATTATTTAATTACCTCAAAACTTAATTCTAGACAGTTGAACCGCGAGCCTATTTGGACTGAAACTTCTGCTGTTGGAGATGATAATTTCATGTCGAATTTTAACCGCTCTAAGTCTTAATTATTAAAGGATTTAAATAAGCTTAAACTTGCTTTTTGGGTATCAAAAGCGCGTTTAAGATTCAGAAGTTAATGAGTTACAGAGAGGTTTTGGGGGAAGTGTTTGATTGTAAAGAAGTCTAAGTGGCTCGGCCACTAAAACTCGGCCACTAAAACTCTAAGTGGCTCGGCCACTAAAACTAAGAATTTACGGCTCTTTCAAAATCCGTGTTGAAAAAAAAAAGCACACATAAAGTTGTATCATCATCATAAAATCAAAAGGTTACTATACTGCGCGCAGTATATCTTTAAATAGCCCCCCCTAAAGTTAGTGGTATTTTTTAAACTTCCGGCTTTATAGAAAGATCTTATGTGTTAAATTGTGTCACCCTTTGTTTGTACTTCATTTTAAATCAATAGGTTACATTTAATTTAATTATAAACCACGTATTAAGACGTTATTTTAAGCTCATAAACGTACGGTGATTTAGACGTTAGAGCAATATAGGAATGCTTTATTTTTCTATTTAACTATTTGATTGAAAACGAAAAAAGAACGTTTTATGTCTGTTTATTTTCCAACACAGAATTGGAAAGAGCCAAAATTTCGGTACTAAAAAAACCGCATCTTCATATCCATTGGGTATATTATGAAGGGGTATGAGATACTGGCGCTCAATTTTTGAAACGAGGATGTTTATATGTTGAGTTACCAACATGCTTATCACGCAGGAAATTTTGCAGACGTTGTTAAGCATATTACGTTGTGTTTAATTTGTGACTACATGAAGCAAAAAGATAAGCCGTTGTTTTATCTTGAAACGCATTCCGGCCGTGGTAAATATGATTTAAGTTTAGCGATTGCACATAAAACGGCAGAGTTTAAAACGGGCGTTTCACCGTTATGGCAAAATAAATTAGCCTTGCCGCCTGTGTTTGATAGCTGGATGAGTGTGATTGAAAAATACAATAGCGATGCACTTAATACCTATCCGGGTTCGCCCTTATTTGCACTAAGCCGTTTAAGACAACAAGACAGGTTTACTTTTTGTGAATTACACCCATTAGAGTTTAAATTTTTAAAGCAGTTAGATAAAAACAACAAATCCATACAATTTTTATTCGACGATGGTGTGGCGCAGATGAATGCTGTTTTACCCCCTAAAGAAAAAAGAGGGATTATTTTTATTGATCCATCCTACGAAATAAAAGAAGAATATCAAACCATACCTGAGATGATAAAACGTTGTTATAAAAAATTTCCTACTGGGGTGTATTGCTTATGGTATCCCATTTTGAATAATCAAGCGCATGCATCCTTGCTTAAGCACATTAATGCCAAGGATTTTCCAGATCAACTGAACATAGAATTTTTATTGGATCCTACGCCCAAAAGTGGCATGAAAGGCTGCGGCATGCTAATCCTCAACCCACCTTATGTTTTGAAAGGTCAAATGGATGAGGTGTCAAATTTTTTGCAAAGACTTTGGAGAGGAAAGACAGATGCTAGTGCGTAAACACATAGGCGCTTTGCGGCGGGGTTGTGAACAAAGTGAATGCCGTTCACACCCACACCGCTTCCATACACAGTTCAGCTTTCAGACTAATTCATGGCGCTGTGTGTGTGCTTTTCTTAGGCTTATAAATTGCTCAGCGGTTGGCTGAATTTTTAGTTGATGGGTTTCGTGCATTGGATCATACGTTAGATTTAACGGGGTTGTTAGGCTGGTTTTAGTCGACGTTAATAAATCATCAAAAGGCGTCTCACTCTTAGTGAGATTAAAAAAGCTCAATATTTTATTTAATACCATCAGCATGGCTCGCTGTTTGGCTTCAATGGCATGCCCGGCAATGTGCGGCGTTGTAATTAAGCATTGTTTAATAATGCTTGGGTTAATATTGGGTTCTTGGCAATAGACATCAAGGCAATAGCGAAGATGAGCATTGGTTAACAAGGCATTTTCTTTAATGACTTCGCCGCGAGAGGTATTAATGATTAAGCCGCTTGGTTTACAGCGAGATAAAAACGATTCATTAAGTAGATCGGTTGTTTTATGAGGTCCCTCTTTATTTAAGGGCACATGCAGTGAGATAACACCGCATTGAAATAAGGCATCGATGGGCTGTGATTGAAAGGTAGCGTCTCGTTGCGCGCGAGGGGGATCATACAAAACGGTATCAAAACCTAAAGATACTAATGCCTTATTTAGCCTTTCTCCGACATGACCCACACCAATGATACCAATTTTTTTACCGTTAATAGGGATGTTTGGATGATGTAAAAGGTGTAAAACATAATCACTTACCGAACGTGCATTGCTACCAATGGCATCAATCCATTTAACGTTTTGTTGGCCTAACCATGCTTTATCCAAATGATCTGAACCACTACTAACGGTTGCCACAAGTGCTGCGTGATAACCATTAAAAAAAGATTGATTGATTTTCGAGTGAGCCCGGCAGATAACAACGTCCACATTTTGGGTCATTGATTGCGTTGATTTATCAAAAAAATACAACTCATGATCAGATGATTCATAAAGTTCTTTGATTAAAGGTAGGCTGTTATCAATCAGTAGTTTCATACACCCAGGACAAATATTAGCCCAGTAAAAAGGGTATTTAACATGGGTTTTAATATCAGGCCTAGTATTTGGGTCCACATTAAAACCAATAAAATAAGAAAACCGTAA
>CAWVYD010000169.1:0-4445 GCA_963934185.1 uncultured Legionellaceae bacterium
ACATGACATTCAGATCGGCGCGCACTTTTTTTTTTCAAAAAAGTGCGTTGAATGTAATATTGATAAATTTTTAAATTCATTATTCATTGCTGATTAAAAAAAGCACTAACAGTGGTGAGGGTAGGCCTTTTCGGAAGTCAAGCACAGTCGAATGAAGAGTGAGCGAGCCATGGAGAAAATGCCTACCCCACTACTTTTTACTCTATTAGCGCAGAGTTTAAGAAGGCTTGTTTTGTGTTTTTTTGATACCGTCTTATCCAAAGTCCAATTAATGGTCTCTTAGGGGCTGAATGGTCAACACGGGCTAAGTAGTCATAATTTTAAAAAAACGTTACGAAATTACTTAGTTATGACCGCGCGCAGTATAATAAGCGAGCGGATTAAATCATTGACGATAAAACTACCCGTGGTATTGATACCAAAATTTTTATTGTATCAAAAGAAACGGGCGCTAGCTTTTAACGTCAGTGCTCTCTGTATTATCGCCATAACTTTGATAATAGTAGCTGTTGTAATAACTACTGATTTTCTTTTCCATTTGATTAAGGATAAAGCCATTGAGTTTAATGCCGCTTTGTTCGAGGCGTTGTCTGGACAGTTCGATTTCTTTAATGCGTGTTAAGCCAAATTTGCCAACAAGCAACGTCGGGCCGCTGAAGGTGGCTAAAATCGCCGCATCGGTTACAGCAAGAATGGGCGGCGTATCGATTATCACCCAGT
Source organism: uncultured Legionellaceae bacterium (assembly GCA_963934185.1). GTDB lineage: Bacteria > Pseudomonadota > Gammaproteobacteria > Legionellales > Legionellaceae > CAWVYD01. The sequence goes on from CAWVYD010000169.1 coordinate 721, forward strand.
TGTAATGCGCTTTGGCCCAGTCCAGTAGTTCTTTTAATTTGGGTTGCATTAACAGCTCTGAAGGATTGGGGGGCGTGCTGCCGCGACTAATGAAATCCAGTGTGTTAATAGGTGTTGATTTAATGGCATTTTCAATGCTTAAGTCGCCAGCGAGGCAATCGGATAAGCCGTCGCTTGATTTGCAATTCATGTAACGCTCAAGTGTTCCTTTACGCAAATCAGCGTCAATCAATAAGACTTTTTTATCACTTTGAGCTAAGACGGATGCTAAGTTAACCGAGATAAAAGACTTGCCTATATCGGCAGTGGGACCGGTAATGGTCACAATATTATTGTTGGATTCAAGCAAGGAAAAGTGAAGATTAGTACGCAGGCTACGCAGCGCTTCAATCGCTAAATCAGTAGGGTGCGTTATGGATAATAAGTTTCGCTTTTTTGATTTTTCTTGCCGCTTCTCTTCGATTAATTGCTGGGCAGATAATGGCACGGTAGCGTAAACGGGAATGCCAATGGCATCGACGTCATCGGGCTCTTCAATACCGGCTGACAGGCTGCTTCGAATTAACGTCACCATGATACCGGCCATTAAGCCCAGCAAGGTTGCCAGCGCTAAGATTAAGGCTTTCTTAGGCGCGATGGGACGCAAGTCTGACATGGCGGTGTCAATGATTCGAACGTTGCCGATGGTGCCCGCTTTAGCAATGCTTAATTCTTGGCGTTTATTAAGCAAATTAATGTAGAGTTGTTGGTTGAGTGTTGCGTCTCGCGTTAAGCGAAAAACACGTTGTTGAGTTTCAGGGTATTCTTTAACGGCGTCATTTAAGCGAGTCTTTTGTTCTAATAAGGTGGCACGATTTTCAATTAAAACAGAATAAGCCGGATGCTCTTTAGTAAAACGACGTGATACCTCACTTTCTTTAAATTTAATGGCATTTAATTGTTCTTCAATTTTAATCATGGCCTCAAGCGTTGCTTTGGTTTCTAAGCTTAAATCAACCGACTCGTTACTTTTTCGATAATCGTTAAGTGTGTCTTCTGCTTTGGTTAAATCCGTTTTAATGGCAGGTAAGTGTTCGTTTAAAAACGTTAAGCTTTTTTGCGCCTCTTCGGTGTTTCGCTCAATGTTTTGCAAAAAGAAATTTTGGCTAACGTTGTTTAAAATGTTTTCAATGGTATGGCGGTTATCACCAGTAAGAGACAGCTCTAAAATGCCGGATTGATTGCTGCGCTCTTTGACGCTAAGTTCTTTTTGCAGAGCGTTTATAACCGTGATTAACGGTTTTTTAACCAGTTCAAATCGTTGGCCATTCGATGCTTTAATGTCACTGATGAGTAACGACAATGGGCCACGCGTTGCAAGTTTGCCAACAGTGCCATCCAATACTTTGTCGTTATTATTGTCAAGCAAATGATAATTGCCGCGTTTGGCATCATCTAAAATAATTTTAAACGTTTGTCCTTCTTGTTCTTCTGTAACGCTAAAGTGATTGACCAAAATTTGTGGTGCGACGTGTTTGCTTAATTTAGCCCATAGCTTTCCAATGACAGGGGTTAAGTAAGGTGTTGCGCTGGTGTCTAAGTGCAGTTGTTCGACAGTTTTACCTAACACCATACGCGATTTGATTATCTCAATTTCCTTGCTGGCAGAAGAGTTATCAGCAAACATATCGCCCATGTCACCGAGTAAGGCAGAGGTGCCACTTTTTTTAGATTCAATTTGTATGAGCGCATCGGTTTTATAAATGGGTGTGGCAAGCTCAATGTATCCAATGGATAAAAGCGAGAATAGGGCGGTAATACTTAAAATTAATTTGTAGTTATCAAGTAATTTCCCAACCAATTTCATTAAATCAATTTCATCAGAGGCGGTAGGTGTTTGGTTCATGGGGGTTCCATTTAAAGTTTATCCATCCAGGAGTGGCAGGCTTTATCGATGAGTTGATAGACATGTTCATACATATCATCACTGCGTTTGTAGGGATCTTCGATGCCTAAGTTATCAAGCCAGCGGCCAAGTAACATGACTTTTCCGCGTGCTTCGGGCGCTATGTTATACACCGCTTCTAGGTGATCGTTTTCCATGACTAAAATCAAATCGTATTCATAACACAAAACGTTGGTTAATTGCCTCGCCTTATGATTGTCTAAGCTCAAGCCATGGTTTTCAGCCGTGGAGGCCGCTTGTGAATTCGCTTTATGGTCGACCAAAGCAGCCACGCCGGCAGACTCAACGGTTTTGTTGGGTAGGAGCGATTGCAATAAACGCTCGGCGGTGGGTGAGCGGCAAACATTACCGACACACACCGTTAAAATTTTATTGAACATTTTATGTTCCTTAACTACTAAAGACAGCCAAAGATTGTGCGCGTAATACGTTAAAGGCGCCAAGGGTCGGTAATAAATTTTGTACGACACGGTTCCAAAGTGCAATCGGCGCAGCCGTTACATAAATAACATCATTAGGACGAATTGAAAATTCAGTGCCTAAAATGAGTGCGGACGCATCTTTAATGTTTAGTTGATAAATATTGGCGATGGGGCCTGTGTCGCCGCCAAACCCTTTTAAGCGAGGGCGAATAACAAACACGCCGCTGGCATCGGCTTGGTTTTGATTAAGCCCGCCAACGCGTGCCAATGCTTCGGATAAATTCATGCCGGAGCGATCGATTTTTAGCAGTTGCGGCTTGCTGACTTCGCCCATGACAAAGACTTTTTGATTGTCATCACGAGGCATATGCAGGATATCACCATGCTTAAGCAAATCATTTTGGCTTAAATCGCCATATTGCATCAAGGCATAAAGCGAGAGCATTTTTTTGCGGCCATTGTGCGTTAAGGTCACGTGGCGACAATCCACGTCAGTCGATAAGCCGCCTGCTTGATTAACCGCGTCCAGCACAGTTAATGGAATGTTGGTAATGGCTTGTTGGCCTGGTTGTTTCACTTCGCCAGTAATGTAGGCTTTTTGGGAGCGAAAGGCAGCAACGGTTACGTCTAATTGTGGTTTTTCAATGTATTTGGCTAAACGCTCAGCGACCAGTCCGCGTACTTCCGGAATGGTTTTATTCACTACATGTACGCGGCCTATGTAAGGATAGAAAATGCTGCCGTCTTCTTGCACCCAGTTACCCGATTCTGACGAGCTACGATACGCACCGGCAGGAATGGTTAATTCAGGATGATCCCACACAGTAATGTTTAAAATATCACCGACACCAATGCGGTATTGATAACGATTTAATTCACTGGTTAATCGTTTATTGATTTGAGGTGAGGGTTTGTTTTTATGAAGCTTGGTCACAAGTTCTGGGGTGATGGGGTACACTTTAACTCGGCAGGCAATGTTAAAGCAGTGGTTTTTACCTGTTTGAACGATTTGTTTATTATGCGTTAATAATCGGCTGCCTGGCGCTGTCATGCAACCACTTAGCGTGATGAGCATTGCTAAGCTTGAGAATAATACTTATTTTTTAACACGCTCCATCGTCATCCGATTGTTTCATCCCACAGTAATACGTCCAAGGACGTTGATAATAAGTGAGTTTAAAATGCTTTGCAACAAATCTAATGCACTTCAAGTAAGGTATAGTACGTGTTGACAATTCATTTTGAAGCGCTTAAGCCAACTGAACTTTGTCCTATCTGTTTAAAAAATCATTTAAAATAGTCAAAAGGGATCCGGCCACTAAGTTAAGATGTACTTAACTTAGGCGTTCGATACTCTC
>CAWVYD010000170.1:0-4432 GCA_963934185.1 uncultured Legionellaceae bacterium
TTATTGGACGTTTAATTGGCGTAAAAAGGGCGGCTCTGAGCGTATGTATCAGATTGCTAAAAAAGAAAATTTTTACAAACAAGAATATTGTGGTTGCGTTTATTCTCTGCGAGATACCAATCAATGGCGTAAAGAAAAAGGCCGTACCCGCATTAAAATTGGTGAAGAATTTTACGCTCATATTTTAGAAGAAGAATAGTCATGCCTGATGTATTAAATGAAGATGATTTAGTCTCCGCCAAAGAAAAGGCCATTTGGTTTGAGGGCGCGGCAGGGCGAATAGAAGCGGTTTTTAATGGCGCAATTCAAACAAAGACAAAACCATTTCTTGCTATTTTAGGTCATCCCCATTCATTGCATGGCGGAGCGATGAATAATAAAGTGGTGACAACGTTAGCGCGAGCATGCCGCGAAGCAGGCATCGCCTCATTGCGTTTTAATTTTCGCGGCGTTGGGAAGTCGGAAGGTGAATTTGATAAAGGCGTTGGTGAAAGTGACGATCTTTTGCAGATCATGTCCGAGCTTTCTATCCTCTTTCCAAAGCATAAAATAATTTTGGCCGGTTTTTCTTTTGGTGCGTTTGTTACTTATCGAGCCGCATGTCAGTCACACCCTGCCTTATTAATTAGTGTAGCGCCTGCGGTTAATCATGGTGATTTTTGTGAGTTTGATGTGGTGCCTTCACCTTGGCATGTATTGGTTGCCAATGAGGATGAAATTGTTGCATCGCAAGAAATACTTGCTTGGCATAAAACCATTAAGCCCTCACCTCAATTACATGTTTTTGAGTCAACCAGTCATTTTTTTCATGGCAAGTTAATGTTTCTTCGAGACAAAGTAATAAGTCTCTTAGAAACGTTATGAACTATCTTAACTGATTGATTTGTGAACTGTCGGCAAGGTTGCATCACTCTTGCCACCCCACTTAGACTGAACGCGCTCATAAATTGCGGCTTTTGAACTCGATTATTTTTTGATCAATAAGTCTTTTAAATTACATGCCATGGTTGTTCTATGCCCAAGATTTAACAGGTTTATGGCGCGAAAAAGAACACGATCACAACCGCAATTTATCAAAACTCAAAACCCGTATTACCAAGGCGTTTGGCGATAATATTTCGGTCCATTTATCCCAGGGTTAATTATTTAGTGCTATAATGTAGCTATTAGTCATGTTATGGAGCAGGATTTATGCCGTCAATAGAAGCAAGGGTGGAGCAATTACTGCGTAAAGACTTGGTAGAAGCTGAAAATGTAAGTCAAAACTTTGGCTATGAAGCAGCAAGACAACAGTATATTGATCCAGATAATCCGAATGCAACGGTGTTACGCATTTCAGACAAAATACCTAAGACGGATAATGCCTCGCCTAATGCCCTTGAAGAAATAAAATTACAATTGGCTGAGATTAAGCAATCAGCCATTGATTTATCTACAACCGATGCGCAGAGAAAAGCCGTAAATAGTCTCTACGATAAGACGCTTAAAGCATTACCCGAAAAAGGTACGCGAGCGGACTTATTTGCAGAAGAAAAACCAGGAAAGGTTTACGGGAAAGTTAAGTCAGCAGATTCTAAGGATAATAAAGCCTTTAAAAAGCAATTGAAATCATTAACAAAAACCTTAGAAGCCTTTGTTGATACCGTTTCATTGATAAGTGACGTCACTGCTAAAGCACTGGATGAGCAAGGGCATAAACGTCGCTCAGAAAAAAGACCAACCTTAGTGCATGAGTTTAAACTAGAAGAAGATGGAACAACTCATTTTGTTATTTATCAGCCAGCCGGTCGATTAACGGCTCGACAAAGGGCTTTAAAAACACTTCAAGGAGAAACGGACCCTTCAATATCGCACGCAACAACCAGTCACCAAAAGAAGGGGTTGGTCCAAGGAAATTCCAGTTTTGTTCGAATGATAACAGGCACTAAAGATAGTACTGGCAAAATTACCATTGCCAATGATAGCTTTTCTGGTCCTGGTGCTCGTATGCCTTATGAGGATTTAACGGGGGCGAATTCTGAGAAAAAAATGATGGTTAAAGCCACAACCTTTTTAAATCAAGAAGAGATTATTCAATCCTTAGCGCAACGAATATACGATAAACATCTTGCCGGTAAAACGGATGCGCAAATAGATAAAATGCTTAAAGTTCCAAAAGCGGCTGGCGTTGAAATAGATAGTAGAGATGATTTAATTAACCAATATTTTAAAGAAAACCCTTTGGCAGAGACATATACGCAAGTGATTTCGCCAAGCCAGGCCTATCTTACCAGCACCGATCATAATCGAGAACAATTTGAATTTGTACGAGATGCCATACGCGCTTTTGACGGCGCGGAAGAGCTGAAACTGGAAATTGATATTGGCAAGGAGAAACCGTTAGAGGTCACAGCGCCATACAAAGGTCGACATGCTGCTTTTGGCGTCAATGTATTAAGGTCGGCCACGTTTAATTTTATTGAAAGTGAGCAAAACACCCGTTTTATGAATCAAATGATGGATGATACGGTAGCGTCTTTAGAACAATTCACAGGGACAGGTGACAAGTCACAAAAATGTAGGGCTTTAATACAGGCCATTACCGGAGACGGAGCTGCTCAGGCAATTACTGGTAAAATTACTGCTATGACCGATGCTAAAACAGACTATCGGAATGCCATGATGGAATATGCCACGGCTTATCAAAAGGACGTTAATGCCAAAAAAAGCGGGGATCAAACAGTACAAGGAACAACTAAAAGTGCTCTCAAAACCGCATTATCAGAAGTAGTTAAAAAAGAGGCGGCCATTAATTCATCTGAGAGTCAAATTAATGCTCACCAAGTGGCGTTAGAAAAAGCTCGTAAACAAATATTTAATAAGGGCGACTCAAAAAGGGCATTACAACAATTTAAGGCCGAAATTGAACCAAGAATTCGTGAGATTAATCTACAATTAAAAACAACAGAGATTCCAGCAGATGGCAAAGAGATTTTGTTAGCAGAAAAAGCCGAGCTACAAACAGTCTTTAATCGTTGCGCGTATTTAATTGACGCTCAAACGTTATATTACAGTGGGGATTGGGCCAAAGATGAGCATAACTTTGAGCTGCAAACGTTAGTAAGTTGTTTAGGAACAGAATTAGATCATGGAAACACCAAAGGCTGTAAAAGTAATAACGACCGCGGCCAACGATTGGCTCAAAAAATCACAGGCACATCACTGCTTACTGCCACCAGTGAGACAGGGTTACATTCTGGTGATTACTTTAAAAAAACATCAGAGAAAGACTCCCTTTCACAAAAGATTGACCGCAAACTTACGACCATTCAAACCCTACATCATACGGCTAATACAGGCGTTGGTGGTGGGAAATTTGAGCTGAATAAAAAAGATGGTTTTACGGATAATCAGTTGCTAGGTAAACCTGCAAAACTGGCTAAAGTAGGGAAGCTTGGCACTAATGCATCCTTAGGCAAACGTTTGATAAACAGCCTTAAAAGCCCTTTTAAAAATAAATATTTTTTAGTAGGGGCAGCAGCCTTAGTTGCTGTATCAATGTTTGTGCCTGTTGTGCCTGTGATGCTTGCGGCAGTTATTGTGCCTGTCGCACTTTCTATCGTGGCCTACGATTTGGTTAAAAACCATATAAACGACCTTAAGATTCAAGATAACGCCATTAATACGCTTGAGGCTGCAGAAAACGAAATAATAAAGAATGATCGGCTGGAAACTGGAGTAGTGGTAAACGTGATTGGTGAACACTTATCACATCTTGTGGATTTTACGATTAAAGACAGTACTGCAAGCCATGTAGCCGCAAAAGAATGGGTTGAATCAGTAGACTCTTATGACCAACGAGCCACTCTATTAGATGAGCCTTTTCCAAGAAAAGCCCCTTCCATCATCCGTGCCGAGACTGCAGACTTAGGTTATAAATCTGTAAAAACTTCAGGTTCAGATGATGAAGATGATGATGAAGAAGAGTCTGGTCTTACTAGTCATCCCTAAAACATGCATCTTGATTGCCATTGGCTATATCACTCGTGTTAGAAGTGTGTATTTGAATTTATCTTCCAACAAAATTGACAATAGCCACTATCCTAACGATCATATTCATTGGCTATATGGCTAACAATAATTATAAGAAGGGTTTTTTATGTTTCTTGATAGACGATTTCATTGGTTGATGTTTTTAGGGGCGTTGGCTTTGAGTTTAGCCTCTGTGTATTTTGAATTTGTTGTGGGCTTAAAGCCGTGTCCACTTTGCATTATGCAACGTTTGGCTATGTTTTTATTGACGCTTTTTTTATTACTTAAACTTATGTTTGCCAATAAAAAAGTTCGTTGTGGTTTTGCTTGTGCGTCATTGTTTGCCAGTGGATTCGGTTTTTTTATTGCGGTGAGGCAAGTATTTTTGCAAAGTTTGCCTGCCAGCTAAGTACCGGCTTGC
>CAWVYD010000171.1:0-4401 GCA_963934185.1 uncultured Legionellaceae bacterium
TCTTTGCCGAACTCGCTAAATCAGAGGGTGTTGCACTTCAGTGTTGAATGGGCGGCATGTTAGGACTACCTGACTCCGCTGTAAAAATAAGGTATTATTAGCACACATTAAATTAACACCTGGTTTTATGAAAACTCAACTTACTGCAATCTCTCCCATTGATGGTCGTTATTTCTCTAAAACACGCCCTCTTTCGAAACTAATGAGCGAATACGGCTTAATTTATCATCGTGTTTTGGTTGAAATACGCTTTCTTCAAGCCTTATCCATGTCGCCAGAGATAAAAGAGTGCCCTCTCTTATCAAACAGTGATAATGAGTTACTAGAAACGCTTTTAAATGATTTCAGTGAAACTGATGGGGAAGCGATTAAACTTATTGAACGCACGACAAATCATGATGTGAAAGCCGTTGAATATTATCTAAAAGAAAAATTTAAGCAGTCCGAGTCATTAAACGCATTGTCGGAATTTTTACATTTTGGCTTAACCTCTGAGGACGTTAACAACTTAGCCTATGCCTTAATGATTAAAAAAACGCAGCAGGAAGTCATGCTGCCGCATCACCATGATGTCATTGATGCGCTGTCTGAAATGGCTAAAACGAACATTAACGTTGCCATGTTGTCCCGCACGCACGGCCAACCCGCCTCGCCAACCACCTTAGGTAAAGAAATTGCTAACGTGGTAGCACGGCTTAAACGCATTCAAACCCAATTAGATAATCAAGTCTATTTAGGTAAATGTAATGGCGCTGTAGGTAATTTTAACGCGCTTGATTTTGCTTACCCCAACGTTAATTGGCACGAATTAACTCAGAACTTTATTGAAAAAACATTGGGATTAACCCTGAATGCCTATACCACACAAATTGAACCACATGACTGGATTGCTGAGATTTGTCATAGTATGGAACGATTTAATACCGTATTAATTGATTTTAGCCGTGACGTTTGGTCTTACATTTCACTTGGTTATTTCAAACAGCGTACCGTTAGCAGCGAAGTTGGCTCCTCCACCATGCCGCACAAAGTAAATCCCATTGATTTTGAAAATGCCGAAGGTAACTTGGGTTTATCCAATGCCCTATTTCATTTTTTTGCTAGCAAGTTACCCATCTCTCGTTTTCAACGTGACCTTACCGATTCAACCGTTCTTAGAAATTTAGGCACTGCGTTTAGCCATGGTCTTATTGCCATCCGCTCTTTACTTAAAGGCTTATCTAAATTAGAAGTAAACGAGGCATTCATTCGTGAGGATTTAAATCAACATTGGGCGTTACTGGCTGAGCCTATTCAAACCGTCATGCGTCGTTATGGATTAGAAAATCCCTATGAGCAATTAAAAGCGTTAACACGTGGGCAATCTATCAATCAAGCATTGATTCATACCTTTATTGATTCACTGGCTTTACCCGTTGATGAAATTAAACGACTGAAAGCACTTCGACCTGATACGTATTTAGGCTATGCCAAGCAGCTAACCAAAGCACTTTAAGCTCAAAGGAATTAACGCGCGTGGATCCTTCAAAACAAACCTTCAGACATCAGTTTGACGTACTGGTTATCGGTAGCGGCCTGGCGGGTCTTTATTATTGCCTTGCCCTGCTTAAGCGCGTGCCTGATGTAACCATTGCCTTAATCACTAAAAAAACCTTAGAAGAGTGCAACAGTTATTACGCACAAGGCGGCATAGCGAGTGCATTAAATACGCCAGAGGCATTACAAAGTCACCTATCAGACACACTAAGTGCCGGTGCGCAATTATCCCACCTTGAACCAACCAAAGAAATCCTGGCACAAGGCCATGGCATCATCGAGCAGCTGCTTAAGTACAACGTTGCTTTTGATAAAGAAAATGGCAAATATCATTTGGCCCAAGAAGGTGGACACAGCGAGAGACGCATTTATCATTGCGGCGATAAAACCGGTCAACACATTATTTTAGCCCTAAAAGAAAACATTGTGTCAAACTCACGCATTACGTGTTTTGAATATCATACTGCCGTCAATTTAATTAAGCATCACCAACACGCAGACAATAAGAATAACAACGAAATTGTAGGTGCCTACGTCTTTGATGAAAAACGTCAACTCATTGATACGTTTTTAGCCAAAACGACCGTTTTAGCCAGTGGCGGTGCCGGTAAAGTCTACCGCTACACCACCAATCCAGACGTTGCTACCGGTGATGGCTTAGCCATGGCTTACCGAAGTGGTGCACGCGTTAGTAACATGGAGTTCTTTCAATTTCACCCAACGCTGCTCTATCACCCAACGCTTAATAATTTTTTAATCAGTGAAGCCGTCCGAGGCGAAGGCGCTGTCTTACGTAACAGCAAACATCATGCATTTATGGTTAATTACGAGCCAGAAAAAAAAGATTTAGCCACCCGAGATGTAGTTGCCCGCGCCATTTTTAATGAAATTGAACGTTCAAACAGCGATCACGTATACCTTGATATCACTCATCAATCCAAGGCATTTTTAACTAAGCGCTTTCCCCAAATTTATGCAACCCTTGCCTCGGTTAACATTGATATGAGCAAAGATCTCATTCCAGTGGTACCCGCAGCTCATTACATGTGCGGTGGCATTATCGCTAAAGCCAATGGCAGCACCGATTTAAAACGCCTATTAGCCATTGGTGAAGTGGCGTTTAGCGGCTTGCATGGTGCGAATCGTTTAGCCAGCAACTCATTACTTGAAGCCTGCGCCATGGCAAATAGCGCCGCAATAAAGACCATCGATGAGTTAAAAACGCCTCTTAAACCCCTGCATGATATTAAAGACTGGTATTTAGGTAATAAAATTAATACTCGAAGGGCCAGTCAAATCAATGCCCATTGGCGCGGCCTGCGTGGTGAGATGATGTCTTATGCAGGGATCATTCGCACCCAAGATGGTTTAGAAGACTTGTTAGCACTGATTAAAACCCGCCAAAAAATCATTGATGATTACTATTGGCAACATAAAATCACGCGCGATCTCATCGAATTACGTAACATCATCTGCGTAGCCGAATTAATTGTACGTAGCGCATTAAACCGGCACGAATCTCGAGGTGGCCATTTTCGAGAAGATCACCCAAAGCAAAGTGAGCACGCGCAAGACAGCATACTTGGCCCATCCATTTTAAAAACACCTTCCTAGAGAGGATTCTTATGTTTAAAAGCACCGAAACCACTATTTTAAAGCCAACTCAATTTAAATTAACCTCAGACATGAGCATTTGCCAATCAGACTACCCTCTCGATTGGTATCAAAGTGATTTCACCACCTATGCGCAAGAGTACCAAACGTTACCCAACCGAAAACTCAACACCATTTGCGATTGGATGGAACCTTATATACAAAAGGCGCAGCAACATTTTGGTGATGAACTCATGTTACTGGCTCATTATTATATGGGCGGAGAAATTGTTAAATTAATTGAGCATTTTGGCGGTGAAATTGGTGACTCTTATCAACTAGCCCTTAAAGCTAAAGCCAACCCCCATAAAAAAGTCATTGTTGAGTCTGCGGTGCATTTTATGGCAGAAAGCATCAGTATTTTAGCCAATGACGATCAACGTGTTTACATCACGAATCCAAAATCTGGCTGCACCATGGAGTTGCTTGCTAAGGACTTTATGGTAGAACCTGCTTTGCAAGAATTAAATAAACGTTACGGCCAAGAAAATATTTTACCCGTATGCTACATGAATACATCGGGTCGCGTAAAAGCCATGTGCGGCGCGCAAGGCGGCGCAGTATGTACCAGCTCAAACGTTAAGAAAATATTTGAGTGGGCCCTTTCACAAAAGAAAAAAATCATATTCATACCAGACAGGCACATGGGTGAAAACGTTGCTTATTGGCTTGGCATTAATAAAAAAAGCCTTGCTTACTGGCCTGGTGGCAACGCTGCCACGCAATTTAACTTAGCCGGCCAAAGCGAAAAAACGTTAGCGCATTTTGATGCCTCACCTCTAATATTATTTGATAGTTTTTGCGGCGTGCATACGCTCTACACAGCAGAGATGGCACAATACTGGCAAGAACAAGGCTTTACAACCTTGGCTCACCCTGAGTGTACTAATGATCTTATTAGAAGTGTTAATGGCAGCGGCTCAACGGCTTACTTATTTGATCAAGTAACCAATGATCGTGCTGGCAGTCAAAAATACGCCATTGCCACCGAAAATCACATGGTGGCTAATTTAAAAGAACAAGCCGCATTAATAGGCGTTGAAGTCGTTAATATGGCAGAAGCCAAATTAAGTAATAAACCACTTAGGCAAGGCTGTGGCTGCGCTACCATGTCTCGCAACGACCCGCCGCATTTGATAGCAACCCTTGATTTATTGCGCCAAGGAAAGTCGCTCGATGCCAATTTAGTCAAACCCGGTGATGTCGTCAATG
>CAWVYD010000172.1:0-4368 GCA_963934185.1 uncultured Legionellaceae bacterium
AATGAGTAATGTAATTTTTATCTGGGTAATAGACAAAAATCATTGAACCGTTTTTTATTGTATTTATGATAGGTTTGGCCAGTTTAGGACTCACGGCAGGGCAACCCCAGCTTCGTCCGGCGCGACCATGAGAGTGAATGAAATCACTTTCCACATACCAAGCACCATGCATAACCACGCGTCGACTGAACGCATTATTATTAAAGCCTGTTTCTAAGCCTTTTAGATTAAGAGATAAACCTTTGCCGCCAATATATGTATTTTCAGTTACGTAAGCGCCTAAACTGCTTTCTTTGCTTGCTGCGGCATTAGAAAAATTAGTCGCGTATAAATCGCCAGAATTTTTCCCATGAGCAACATAAGTGTTATATAGAAGCTGATCGTGGCTAATATCGAAAATCCACATACGCTTTTGTGATGAAGGTAAGCTATAGTCAATAATAGTTAGGATTGCTTTTTTAATGCCACCTTTTTCTTGTGCGTGTTTATAGGCCATCACACCAAGATTGAGCGCTTTATTAGTGAGTGCCGGGGCTAATAAATGCAGTTTATTAATACGGGGTTGGTTTATTTGCTCATGTGATGTAGGACTATTATTTTGAGCGGTGGTCTTTGATAAAAAAGTTAAGGATGACGTAAGCATTAATGAGATAAAAATAAACATAGTTTTGGTCATTTCAGAATCCTGTCCTTTATAGGGGCATGTTGGTTTATATTGAGAGCAAAGAGATTCTAATCGCATTTTCTGGTCCTGTAAAGAGGCTTAGTGTGTAATATTTTACTTACTTATTGTAAGTTGAGATTAAAGTATGGTATTTATCGTAATAATTAAATTAAAAATTATGTTATAAAGGAGTAAATTATGCCTTTCATTCATCAAGTGAACTTAGTTGGTAACACAAGAGAAATGATAGCCAAAGTGTATCGATGTTCAGAAAAAGAAACGGTGTCATTATTAATAAATGAATCGCAACTAGACGAAGCCGCCTTAAAACGTATTGAGGTAAAAGCGAGTGAGTTTGTTGAATTTGTTCGTAAACACCGTATGGATGCCAGTGGCATTGATTCCTTTTTAAATCAATATTCATTAAGCAGCGAAGAAGGCGTGGCATTGATGTGCTTGGCTGAAGCGCTATTACGAGTGCCAGATAAAGCAACCATTGATGATTTAATTAAAGATAAGATTTCAGGTGCAAACTGGAAGGAATATTTAGGCCAAAGTCAGTCGTTATTTGTTAATGCTGCTACTTGGGGCTTAATGCTGACAGGTAAAATATTGTCTCCGGAAGAATCGCATAGTGCAAAATGGTCTTTTGCGTTAAAGCGAATGTTAACTCGCAGTAGTGAAGGGGTTATTCGAACCTCAGTTGCGCAAGCTATGAAAATAATGAGTAAACAATTTGTCATGGGACGTCATATAAAAGAAGCGTTAAAACGCTCTCAGACATTGGAGAAACAAGGTTACTCTTATTCTTATGACATGTTGGGCGAAGCAGCAATGACCGAAGCGGACGCACTTCGGTATTTAGATTCGTATTTGAGTGCCATTGACACCATTGGCAAATCAGCCAACGGCAAAGGCATTAAAGCTGGCGCGGGTATCTCTATCAAATTATCTGCGCTTTACTCGCGTTATGAAGTGGCTAATCGCAATGAAGGCATTCGCGTATTATCTGCGCGTTTATTAACCTTAGCGCAACGCGCCAAATCTTATGATATTGGTTTGACAGTCGATGCAGAAGAAGCTAACCGACTTGATTTATCATTGGATATTATTGAAAAGGTATTTTCTGATCCCTCTTTAAATGATTGGCAAGGCTTTGGTTTGGCTGTTCAATCGTATCAAAAACGTGCGTTTTACGTGCTTGATTGGGTGGCAGAGCTAGCGCGTAAATATGACCGTCGTATGATGGTGCGTTTAATCAAAGGGGCTTATTGGGACAGCGAAATCAAACAAGCGCAGATGGATGGACTGGTTGGTTATCCTGTTTTTACATATAAAGTCTTTACTGATGTCTCGTTTCATGCCTGCGCAAAAAAACTTTTTACCATGACTGATGCCATCTATCCTCAATTTGCAACGCATAATGCACACAGTGTTGCCTTAGTTATGGAGCTTGCTGGGGACTGCAAGGATTACGAGTTTCAATGCCTACATGGCATGGGACAAGAATTGTATTCCATGATAACGCCTAAAATGAAAATGAACATACCTTGCCGTATCTATGCGCCAGTGGGTAGTCATGAAGATTTATTACCGTATTTAGTACGACGACTGCTTGAAAACGGGGCGAACTCTTCGTTTGTTAATCGAATTATTGATGACAGTGCACCGATTAGTGAATTGGTTGAATCGCCTGTGCATAAAGCAAAAAACTTCCTAAATAAAATTGATAAAGTCATTCCATTACCTAAAGATATTTTTGGCGCAAGTAGGCAAAATGCCAATGGTTTCGACGTGTCCGATTATTCTGAACTTATGAATTTAAGTAAGCGGCTGGATGTTTATAGTGATAGGCAGTGGCAAGCAGGGCCGTTGTTGTCAAATGATAAATTATCATTGCATTACCATGATGTTTATTCACCGTCTCAAAATGAGCGTAAGATAGGACGGGTTGCTTTTTCAGAAACCTCACAGGTTGAGATAGCATTGAAAAATGCAGCGCAAGGTCACAAAAACTGGTGTGGCGTGCAAGTGATTGAGCGAGCTAAGTGCTTATTAAAAATGGCTGATCTGCTTGAAAGTAATCGCGATGAAGCGTTTGCCTTATTAATGCTTGAAGCAGGTAAAACCTTGAATGATGCCATTGCAGAAGTGAGAGAAGCGATTGATTTTTGTCGTTACTATGCTGAGCAAGGCGTTTCTTTATTAAAGGCACCTTTGACACTTCAAGGCTATACGGGCGAAACGAATATTTTAAGCTACCACGCGCGTGGCACCATGCTTTGCATTAGTCCCTGGAACTTCCCGCTGGCTATTTTTCTTGGTCAGATTTCTGCCTGTTTGGTGGTGGGTAACAGTGTTATCGCTAAGCCAGCAGAACAAACCTCTCTCGTTGCAGCCTTTACTGTTAAGTTATTGTACCAAGCTGGCGTGCCTAAGGATGCAGTGCAATTATTGCTTGGTGATGGCGCTGTTCTGGGTCCATTACTCACATCGGATCAACGTATTAACGGTGTCTTATTTACTGGCTCAACTCAAACCGGGCGAATAATTAATCAAGGCTTAGCAAACAGAGAAGGGGCGATTGTACCGTTTATTGCTGAAACAGGTGGTCAAAATACCATGCTGGTTGATTCATCAGCCTTGCTTGAGCAAGTAACCAGCGATGTTTTAATCTCAAGCTTTGGCAGCGCAGGCCAACGTTGTTCTGCTTTGCGCGTGCTGTACGTACAAGAAGAAATTTTTGATTCATTAAAAACCATGATAATGGGCGCAATGGATGCCTTAAGCGTAGGCTTGCCGTTTCATTTACAAACCGATGTGGGCCCCGTTATTGATAAGGAGGCGTTATCCTCTTTAGAAAAGCACGTTGCGATTTTAAAAGAAAAGGGACAGATATTGCATCAAGTACCATTGATGAAAGAATGCAATAAGGGTTTTTATTTGTTACCAACCTTAGCAAAAATTGATTCAATAAATGAATTAACGCAAGAGCATTTTGGCCCCATTTTACATATGATTTCCTATCGAAAAAAAGATCTTGATAAGGTTATTGCCGAAATTAATGCTACCGGTTTTGGTTTAACCCTAGGCATTCATTCGCGCATTGAATATGCGGTTGAATACATCGCAACACGCGTGCATGTTGGTAACTGCTACATCAATCGAAATATGACTGGCGCTGTGGTTGGTTTGCAGCCTTTTGGCGGTGAAGGTTTATCTGGTACGGGGCCCAAAGCAGGTGGGCCTAACTACCTTTTAAGATTGTGTCATGAACGTACGTTGAGTATTGATACAACTGCGGCAGGTGGCAATGCAACACTCATGGCCCAAGCGCCCAACTAATCCATCGTCGTCTTTTTGCCGTGCGCGGCGTTACGCCCTTTTTAAAAATGAGTCGCATACTTTATTAGGTCCAAAGCATCGCTTTGCAGCCTAATAAAGACACTCATGCAACATTAAAAGTTCCTCCTTTTTAAAAAGAGCGTGCCTTGCTCACGACAAAAATACTTAGATGGATTTAATCGTCGTCTTTTTTCGCGACCTTTCTACAACGCTAAAAAAGTGGCGCCAACAATAGAACATAGTTGATATACTGCATGCGAATTAAATAATAAAGAGACATAGAACATGGATACCATCGGACTTAAAAAAATAAAGAGCATATTAATTAAACATCCTGAAGCATACATAACGAAACCCCA
>CAWVYD010000173.1:0-4331 GCA_963934185.1 uncultured Legionellaceae bacterium
AAGGAGCCCTACCAAGCAAGCAACAAACAATAAAGCTATCTCAGGTGTTAACCTGAAAAATAAAAATTCGCGAGCAAACCCACCAGGGTAAAACACATTGGACTGCATATAACGCGCAAAACCAATATTAAACAACGCAAGCAGCATACTAATGGCCAATTGCGTCCCTAAAAAATAATCAGCAAACCAATTGATGTTATCTTTCATCAGTGCATCATCGTATTTCAACTGCCCTTTTTCTTGGAGGATATTAAACATTTCCTGCAAAACGCGCTTACTTTCAGCTACATGATTAGGCGCAATAGCGTGAACCATAATCCCAATCATAAGAGCCAGTATTGAAGCACTAAAAAAGACGCTTGCCCATGACCGACGGTAGTTCAAAACGGACGCAAGAAACCAAGCAACACCAAAGGTTGCTCCGCCTTGCGCCAGGCCTAATAAGACACTGCCTTGATAAGCAGCAACCATTACAGTTGGTAACATAGCAACCAAAGCAACAAACGCACCTTCTTTTACCCCTTGTCGTAACGTTACAAGTGCTATTGTTACGCTGCTTAAGAAAGAAAAATAGGGTATGCAATTAAATAATAACGTGAAAAAAATTGCTTCTCGACGTCCTTTTAACAACATTTTTGTTAAGGCATCCAATGCCGTTTGCTTATTAGGTATCAATTTCATGGAGGCCATGTTCACAATATCCAATTGTTATCGTTATTTATGACGATCACAAAAAGGTAGTAATGCTAAAAATCGCGCTTGTTTAATGGCTTTAGCCAACTTTCGTTGAAATTTCATGTGCGTGCCAGTAATACGACTAGGAACAATTTTACCCGTTTCAGTAATGTAATTTTTCAATAAAGCAATATCTTTATAATCAATATCAAGTGTTTCATCACTTGTGAATCGACATACTTTTTTTCTTCTAAAATGACTTGACATGTTTGTATCTCCTAGTGAGTTGCCTCACCATGTTTTTTCAAAAAAACAAGTAATACAGTTAATATATTAAACTTGATTTTTTAACAATGAAGGACGTAATACTTAATTTAAGCAAACGTCTCCACCCGTAATAAACTAGGCTGGTCGCCCTTCCCGTACTTCTTTTTTACCATAAGGAGAAGGCATTACAAACGCTTTATCGCATGCAGTAATTAAGTTACGAATAACGGAATCATTGTATTTAAACAATCGTTTAAGTTCTTCCAGTGTTTCATTATCACATTCTACGTTCATGAGGACGTAATGTGCTTTATGGGCATTATTTATAGGGTAAGCCAACTGCTTACGGCCCCAATCTTCTTCACGATGAACTAAACCACCACTGTCTTTTACAACCGCATGATAACGTTCGATCATGGAAGGCACTTGTTCACTTTGATCTGGGTGAACTAAAAACACAATTTCATAATGTCTCAAGGTACAACTCCTTTCGGATTAAAGTTCCAAATATCCCATTAAATAATTATTTAAAAGGCCTTTGGAACAAGGATTTTGATCGTTGCTTAGGTATCGTCAAACAACCATCACTAAAAATTCACTGCGAATTGTACAATTCCTAGCCCTACAGTGCAAGAGGGACAATGAATAATTTCATTAAAAGATACTCTTATCGCTAAGTTACGCTATAATTTTGCTTCCATTGGACAAAACAAACGTAATGACACCCTCATGAAAAATCTTCCTTATTTTTGGCGTCGAGGTCTCTGGACCTTACTCAGTCTCAGTTTCATGGGCCTTTTAGTGGTTGGCGTACTTTACATTTACCTTGAAAAACAACTGCCAGATATAGACGCATTAGATGACGTTCAACTGCAAGTACCCCTAAGAATTTACAGTGAAGATAAAAAATTAATTGCGGAATACGGTGAAAAAAGGCGGATCCCAGTTCGATATAACGCGATTCCCATACAACTAATTAACGCCTTATTATCAACGGAAGATCAACGATTTTTTGAGCACCCTGGCGTTGACGTCTATGGTTTAGCAAGAGCAACGGTAAAACTCATTAAAACGGGCCGAAAATCTCAAGGTGGTAGCACCATCACCATGCAAGTAGCGCGAAATTTCTTTTTATCACGCAAGAAAACCTTTCTAAGAAAATTTAATGAAATACTGCTTGCCATAAAAATTGATAATGAATTGCCCAAAGAAAAAATTCTTGAGCTGTATCTTAATAAAATTTATTTAGGAAATCGCTCTTATGGTGTTGCTGCTGCCGCAAAAGTTTATTATGGAAAAAAATTAAATGAATTAACACTCGCGCAAATGGCAATGATTGCTGGCTTACCTCAAGCGCCCTCGTCAAAAAACCCAATACGAAACCCTAAAGCAGCGTTAAACAGGCGAAATCATGTGCTAAAGCGCATGCTTGAATTAGATAAAGTAACTAAAATAGACTATTTAAATGCGATAAATCAACCCATAACCGCAAGCTATCATGGTCGAAAAATTGAGCTCTATGCCCCTTATGTTGCAGAAATGATCCGCTTATCCTTATACAAGCACTTTAATAAATCGGCCTACGATAAAGGCTACAAAGTTTACACAACCATTAATAGTAAGCATCAAAAAAACGCTAACCAAGCCTTAGAAACTGCTATTTTTGCCTACGATAAACGTCACGAATATCGAGGCGCTGTTACCAATCTAACCTTACCTAATGATCTTAATGATACAAAAGAGCTTACAAAATTGTTAAAGCCCTATAAAAAATTACGAAGCTTAATGCCTGCAATCGTCACCCACGTTGATGAAAAAGAATTAAGGGTTTTTATCAAAAATAATGAATTCACTACGCTTAGTTGGCACGCGATGCAATGGGCTCGAAGCGCTCGAAGTGATGGTACCTTAGGAAAATATCCACAGACAGCGCAAGACATTGCAGCCATTGGGGATGTCATTTATATTCGCCAAATAGACAATCAATGGCAGCTCAGTCAACTGCCAGCTATTGAAGCCGCTCTTATTTCCTTAGCCCCAAAAAACGGCAACATTTTAGCGTTATCTGGCGGCCTTAATTTTTATAAAAGTAAGTTTAATCGAGTTACCCAGGCAAAACGTCAGCCAGGTTCAAGCATTAAACCCTTTATCTATGCTGCCGCCCTTGCTAAAGATTTTACCCTGGCAAGCCTTGTCAATGATGCGCCCATTGTCATTAAAGATCCCGGACAAGAAAATTTATGGCGCCCACAAAATGACAATAAAAAATTCTACGGGCCAACTCGGTTACGAATGGGCTTGATTCGCTCACGTAATTTAGTCTCCATTCGCATATTAAAAACCATTGGGATCCCTTTCGCCATAAGCTATCTAAAACGTTTTGGGTTTGACGAAAACAAGCTTCCCAAAAGCCTATCGCTTGCCCTTGGCAGCTTACACGTCACCCCTCTTGAACTAACGGGCGCATTTGCCATTTTAGCCAATGGTGGTTTTAAAGTAGAGCCACACATCATTAGTCGCATTACGGATTCGCAAGGGCAAGTCATTCTTGAAACGCTGCCACAAATTGCGTGTAAATTTAATTGCCACAACATCCCTGCTAGCCAACAAGCCCCCCAGGTCATTGACTCATCCATAGCCTATTTAATGACTTCTGCATTAAAAGATGTGATCCAACAAGGCACAGGCCGCCGCGCTTTGTCATTAAAACGTAATGACCTTGCTGGCAAAACCGGCACAACTAACGATCAGCGAGATGCATGGTTTGCGGGTTTTAATGGCAATATTGTCACCACTACCTGGATGGGCTTTGACACACCAAAAAGTTTAAAAGAATACGCATCTAACACCGCATTACCTATGTGGATTGATTTTATGGGCAACGCATTGAAAGGCACAAAAGAAAGCAGCTTACCCATGCCTGCTAATCTAATCAGCGTACGCATTGATCCCATTACAGGCCTACGAACCAACCGTTCAGATCAAAGTATTTTGGAAGTGTTTCGAAAAGATCACTTGCCTGAGTTTCAAGAAGAAGAGGAGCAAGAAGACTCTCTAAAAAGTAATGAAGTGCCCCTGCCCATATTAGATAATTTATTTTAAACGGTTATGGATTAATAGAGGTGAACATAGATTCCATTTTCTCTGCATCGGGCTCAACAGCCTATCTCACATGATTAACGTCTTCTAGCTCGCTTCTTTTTCGCTGAAAACTAGGCGTAAACGCCTCTCTAATATCTGGATTACTTTCACATAATAATGAAATAAAATGGTCTAACTGATGAGTTTGATTTGCTCTTATATAATAATACAATCCTTTGGACTCAGCGGCTTTAACCCAGGTTCCGCAGTAGTATTTAAGAATAAAAGTCCCAATATTGCTGCCCTAA
>CAWVYD010000174.1:0-4317 GCA_963934185.1 uncultured Legionellaceae bacterium
GGACAAATTCCAGTTGGCTCAAGCGCTTCAAAATGAATTGTCAACACGCCCTAAGTAATGGCTCAACAATAACTTTCCGTTTTAAACGTCTAATGGGTCCACTTTAATCCTTTTAAAAGGTTATTCCATCATAAAACCTCGCTGTACAATAAGTACACCTACTCTTTTATTCAGTCATAACGATTTAAACGAATAGCAATTTAAACGTTTAAAATAGTAAGGTTATTATTGACCCATTACTAACGTAAACGATAAAATAATTTTTTTATGGTTGTAAGGAATACGCATGAGTGAAATAACAAAAATAATTGGTAGGGAAATATTAGATTCTCGTGGCAATCCAACGGTTGAATGTGATGTTCATTTAGCAGATGGAATGATTGGAACGGCGTGCGTACCGTCGGGCGCAAGCACGGGATCACGAGAAGCGCTTGAAATGCGTGATGGCGATGCAAAGCGTTATGGTGGTATGGGCGTATTAAAAGCGGTAAGCCACATCAATAATGAATTATCAAAAGCGGTTTGTGGTCAATCCGTTGATTCTCAGAGAGTGTTAGATGAGGCTTTATTAGCCGCTGATGGCACGGACAATAAATCAAACTATGGTGCGAATGCCTTACTTGGTATTTCATTAGCAGCAGCCGTTGCGCGTGCAAAATCATCTAAACAAGCACTTTATCAAAATTTAAACCAAGGCCAGTCGATGCGATTGCCGGTGCCTATGATGAACATTCTTAATGGTGGCTCGCATGCCGATAATAATGTTGACATTCAAGAATTTATGATTTTGCCTGTGGGCGCAGCGTCATTTCGAGAAGCACTTCGTATGGGCGCGGAAGTATTTCATGCCTTAAAATCAGTGCTTAAGTCTAAAAAATTAAATACAAATGTGGGTGATGAAGGGGGTTTTGCACCAGACTTATCGTCCAATCAACACGCTTTAGAACTAATCTTACAAGCCATTAAAGACGCCTCTTTAGAAAATTCAGGTATTTACTTGGGTTTGGACGTAGCAAGTTCAGAGTTTTATCGAGATGAACGTTATCATTTAGTATCTGATAATTCTGTTTTAAGCAGCAATGAAATGGCTAATTATCTGACTCGTCTTGCAGCCCAATACCCTATTATTAGCATTGAAGATGGTTTGGATGAAGGCGACTGGCAAGGCTGGCATTATTTAACGCAACAGTTGGGTTCAAAGCTTCAATTGGTGGGCGATGACTTATTTGTAACGAATCCTAAAATACTTGAACAAGGTATTAATGAAGCTGTTGCTAATTCAATACTGATTAAGGTTAATCAAATTGGTACGTTAACCGAAACATTAGATGCAATGAAAATGGCAAGCTTAGCGAATTATTCATGTGTAGTTTCACATCGAAGCGGTGAAACAGAAGATACGTTCATTGCTGATCTGGCGGTTGCTACGGGGTGTGGTCAAATAAAAACGGGTTCCTTATGTCGAAGCGATCGCGTTGCTAAATATAACCGGCTTTTGCGCATTGAAGATGAATCATCTCTGCCATATGCTGGGAAGGACGCGTTTTTTCATTTATGATCAAGGTATGGTTATTTTAAAATTTTAAAAGAAATGAAACCAATTTATGTGGTGTTAATTGTCGTGCTGGCTGTGCTCCAATACTTATTGTGGTGGGGTGATGGCAGCATTCAGGCACTGTATGTTTTAAAATCAAACGCTGCGCAAGCACAAGCGCATCAATCCGCAACGCGTAAGCATAATTACGTGCTGGTAAAGCAAATACATGCGCTTAAAACAGATCGTGATACGATTGAAACATTGGCGCGAGAAGAGCACAACATGGTTAAAAATGATGAAACTTATTTTCAAGTCATTGAGCGCTGACTGGGTTGCGATCATCATGCGCTTAGAGAGAGCATATATTGTCAGTTTATTTTATACACATTGTAAATGAAGTAACTCAAGGATGAGAAATAATGGCGAAACGAATATTTTTATGGTTGGTTCCTTTAAATTTTTTATTGGCAGGATTCATTGCTTTTCGAAGTCATGGCTACATTAATTTATTTTGGCTGGCTTTGATATACGCACTCATTGGTTGGCGTGATCTGCGTTCAAATCATAATATTTTACGCAATTACCCAGTGATAGGGCATTTTCGTTATTTTTTTGAATCCATTCGTCCAGAAATTCAGCAATACTTTGTTGAAAGTAACGACAGCGGACGACCTTTTAGCCGTGAGCAACGTTCTGTGGTTTATCAGCGAGCAAAGAATGTAATGGATACCTTGGCATTTGGTACTCAGCATACGCTTATGGCAGTGGGGCACCAGTATGCACTTCATTCTTTATTACCTGTGCATGTGGATTCTAAAGAAGGTCGGGTGTTAATTGGTAATGAGCAATGCAGTCAGCTTTATGATGCGTCTCGTTTAAATATTTCCGGCATGAGTTTTGGCGCATTAGGTCATACGGCGATTGAAGCCTTGAATTGGGGCGCTAAGATGGGCGGTTTTTATTTAAACACAGGTGAGGGTGGTTTAACGCCATATCATTTAAAACATGGCGGCGACATTGTGCTGCAAATTGGTACGGGTAATTTTAGTTTTCGAAATCCAGATGGCACGTTTTCAAGCGAAAAATTTAAAGAAAAATCAGCTGAGCCAGCGGTTAAAATGATTGAGATAAAACTATCGCAAGGCGCCAAACCCTCTCATGGTGGTTTATTGCCGGGCGCAAAAGTGAATGAAGAAATTGCGACTATTCGCGGCATTGAGGTAGGTAAAGATTGTTTCTCACCCGCCACACACCCAAGTGTAAACAGTCCACGTGAATTGATGATGTTTATTACGCAAGTGCGAGAATTAAGTGGAGGCAAACCGGTAGGGTTTAAATTATGTTTAGGCCAACAACGTGAATGGTTTAGCATTTGCAAAGCCATGCTTGCAATGAATGTGTACCCAGATTTTATTACCATTGATGGCGCTGAAGGTGGTACAGGCGCGGCACCACTTGAATTTAGTAACCGTTTAGGCTTACCGGTAAATGATGGCGTTTCATTAGTGCACAATACGTTAGTAGGTTTAAATTTACGTAATAAAATTAAGTTGATTGCTAGCGGAAAAGTAATAACGGGCTTTGATATGGTTTGTAAATTTGCGTTAGGGGCAGACGTATGTAATTCAGCTCGCGGCATGATGTTTAGTATTGGTTGTATTCAATCAATGCATTGTAATACCAATGCATGCCCAACGGGCATTGCCACACAAGATCCGGGGCGAATAGGCGCTGTACAACCCGATAATAAACGTCATCGAGTTAAACATTATCATGAAAATACCGTTGATAGTTTTTTGGAATTGATGGGCGCCATGGGTGTTTCAACAGCCTGCGATTTAACGGCTAGCCATGTTTTGATGCGCGTAGAAGGGGGGGCTAAAACATTGGCACATTACTACCCTCAAATGGAGGCCGGCGCGTTATTAAAACAACGACTACCGAAATTATTTGCAGACGATTGGCAATCAGCCAGTGCTGACTCATTTTAAAGGAATGCTTTAATGGCAAGACTAACAAAGAGGGTTAAGTGTATTCGGCTAGTTAGCCTTGCTTTTTGTGTTTTTGGTATTAGCAGTGTTTATGCGCAAAATCCCATTGTTTTACCTGCGTCACTGAGCGTGGATTTTCAAAACATTAATTTAAGGCAAATCAATCGAGTTGATTTAGGCATTGCTGGCATTCATTTGTTGATTAATCCTGGTAATACGCCTTTTTACGTTGGCGGCGCCGTTTATGGCGCAGTCAAAGGCATTTACAGTGGTTTCTTTGCTTTGGGGGCGGAGACTGGGGTTCGTTTACCCATCAGTGAACATGTCGAATGGGAAACGGGCGGTATGATTGGCGCGGGTGGTGGCCAAGGTACGGCTGCATTTACTGGCGAAGGTCAAATGCTTCAATTTCACTCAGGTCTAAATTACGTGAGTAAACGCGCCAAGGTTGGTTTGGCTTATTCTAATTTGCGATTTTTAAATACCAGCATTGTCAGTCAGAGCGCGCTTATTTCTGTGCTGGCACCGTTTGATTTTACGTTTTACCCGTTTGGTTCCAAAGAGTTAAGGCTTTCGCCAGACAAGGCAAAAAAATACGTCGCTTTGGTTACCAGCAGTTATTATCCTAATGACGATGTAACGAATGTATACGGCGCGAAAGACACCCAAAGTACGAAATTCATTGGCGTGGAATTGGCTTATGAATTAGACAAAGATTTATTTGGTTTAATTAACCGCCCATTCAACACTGAAGTGCAACCCCCTCTGAGTTAGGGTATCCTGCAAAGA
>CAWVYD010000175.1:0-4311 GCA_963934185.1 uncultured Legionellaceae bacterium
AAGACAAGCAAAATCAAGACAAACAAAATCAAGACAAACAAAATCAAGACAAGCAAAATCAAGACAAACAAAATCAAGACAAACAAAATCAAGACAAGCAAAATCAAGCAAATAAAAATCGCGAAAAAAATCAAGCAGAAATGCAGCAATTAAAACGAGTGCCTGATAACCCTGGCGGCTTACTTAAACAAAAATTTCTACGAGATTACATTAACCGTCACCCTGAACAACGTTGGTAGTCAAACATTATGAGCACACGCCTAAGCGCTTTCTTTTTTATTTCCCTCTTGTTTTGTCACTCAGCCTTAGCCGAAGTGAACCTTGAAATATCACACACCAGTGCAAATCTAAACGATTACATTACCTTAACGTTTACTTATACCGGTAATGGAAATGCACAACCCAATTTTGACCCATTAAATAAAGACTTCACCCTTTCACGTTCTACTCAAAGCAATCAAATCTCAGTTTACAATGGCGTTGTTAAGAGGCAAAACAAATGGCGCTTGCTTGTGATTGCAAAACACTCGGGTAGGTTAACCATTCCGCCGATTTCTTTTGAAAATGAAAAAACCCAGCCACAAAACATACTCATTAAAAAGAATCTTGCCGCCGATCCTACCAGCAACGATGCGTCTATCTTCATGACAGCATCCACCCAGAACAAAACACCGTATGTACAGCAACAAATTGTCTACACCACCAAATTGTTTTATCGAGTCACACCACTTTCGAGTGAGTTCCCGACACCAACGGTTGAACACGCAATCTTAATCTCCATGGGGGATGGTAAGTATTACACAAGCCAGATAAACGGCATCCCATACAAGGTGTTCGAACAAGACTTTGCTGTATTTGCAGAAAATCCTGGCACATTAATCATTAAACCCCCGGTCTTTAAGGGCGCAATACAACGTGGTAATATCGACGACATCAGTCAAATAATGAATGATCCACATCAAGTAGTACGAATTACAGCGCCTGAAACAAAGCTAACCGTACAACCCATCCCATCAGAATTTAAGGGCAAGACTTGGCTACCAGCAACAAACCTCATCCTTACTGAGAACTGGCCCAATAAAAATGAAACGCTTAAAACCGGCGAACCATTCATACGAGAAATAACACTGCAAACTGAAGGTTTAATGGCAAGCCAATTGCCCGAGCTAAGCTTTAATAACATTACCGGCGCCAAGGTATATACCGAGCCAAGTAAAACGCAAGACGCCATCTCAGGTTCAACCATCATTGGCAACAAAACCTTTAGCGTCACCTACATTCCAACCGGCGAAAAAAACATAACCCTTCCTGCCATTTCACTTTCCTGGTGGAATGTAACCACGAAAAAAATGGAAACGGCCATCTTGAAAAAAGCCTTCTTCAACGTGAATAACGTATCGATACCAGTAACAAACCATCCATTGCCTAAAACCATCATAAAAAAATCTACGCCGCTAATTGAAAAAAAGACAACGTTCACCAAGAAAAAGGCTCAGCGAAACATCGTTAATGCATTACCCTGGTGCTTAGTTATGCTCTTAAGTCTTATCCTGTCTTTTCATTATTTAAAATCAAATAAAAAACATCAAAAAACCAAGCACAATAAAGACAACCCTGTCATTTCACCAAAACAGTTAAAGAAGACATTTAAACATGCCTGCATGGACAACAATGCACAAAAGGCCAATCATTTATTAGTAACGTTGTCGCACCACCTATTTCCTTCTAAGACAATACGAACCCTTTTAGATTTACAAAAAACCAGTAACAGTGATGTATTTACCCATGAACTAAAAACACTGCAAAAGGCCTTATACAGTACAAATCACCAATGGCAGGGCCTGGCCTTGTGGCAAGCATTTCTAGAATTAGAAAAAGATGAGGTTAAAGCACAAAAAAAACCAAAAAAAGATATGACATTGCCAATATTTAATTAGAGCTGGCTATTGATTAAATAAAAAGCAAACAGCATGATATGCTCATGTAAAGTACAGGGTTAGTGACCTTATAAATCTTAAGACACTTTAAAACCCAATAATAAAATACCTATTTTGGTACGGCGGCAAAACATGACTAAAGTTGAAATGAATGAATGTAAGTTTATGTATGTTAATGAAGAGAGGGTTTATAAGAAACCCCTTTTAGTTACATGCGGCATTTCTACCTGTATTGCAATCGTAGCTCAAGGAGCGTTTGAAGGTATCCCTTACCTAGGGCTTTATCATTGGGCTGGGTTTAATGGTATCGAAAGCTTGGAGCATCAACTAACAGAAATTTTTTCAATATTATCAACTGAGCTGCTTGCTAAATTTGGCTGCCCGGGTGATGTGCGTCCGCCTTTAAATGGCCTTTATATTATTGGCGGAGAAAAAGCACAGTCGGCAGCGGATGGGGCACTGATGATTTCTGGCACCGAGGCTGAAGTCGCGGCCTTAGAAGAAAACTTTATGGTTTTATGCCAACAATACTTTGATGTTGAAGGTGAGATTGACACTGTTTTTCATAATTTCCTTACCCAAGATGAAGAATCACTAACCGTAAACGTATACCCAGATAAAGTGGAATACGTAAAAGAAACATCCTTCCTAGATGAAAAGTCAAAAAGACAGCGAACGAATACAATCATGTTCGGTGACAATGTCCTTTCACTATCAAATAGCGCGCAAAATAAAGACGGCCTAAGCATATAAAGTTAAGAAATTTAGCATTAAGCCCACTCCTCAATATTTAAATCATACTCGAGATAATTAATCAATGAAATTTTTTAAAACAGCAAAGAAAAAAGCGCTGCTTGTAACAGCCCAACAAGTTGCAAAATTTGATGGTGAAGCGTTTGATGAATTAATAAGTAACGAACCTATTTTGCAAGATTGCTTTTGGGAGTTTGTGTTAGACATTGATAATTTAATGAAATGGAAAGACAGCGCAATTAACTCCTTATTAAGGCATACCACTCAAGAAGGCTTTGCTAAAATTGCATTCAAACCAAAGCTTCAAGAAAAGTTAGATAAAAATTATTTAAAAATTGTCAGTAAATTCCCCATGCTAATAGGAAAATTAGCACATAGCCAGTCTGCACCATTAAGTCATTCCAGTTCAACAAGAAGCCACGCCCATACCAGTAACGTTAATATTCATATTGACGCCCAACCTAGAAATCACGCACTTAGTGCTATTTTAATCACTGCCGCGGCATTAGCAGTACTGTTATTATTGGTGAAATTCATCATTGCCGCCATCGTTGTGGTTGGCCTAGGCGTTGCTGCCGGCCTGATTACTCAGCAAGCGCTTCAAGAAAGTAATGCGCCAAGCTACGGCTTCTAAAACAGCAAGGGTTAGTCTGTTAACCCTGCCATCCCTTCCGCTGGCTCGACTGAATATTCTTTCGTTACGCCTTGTGTCCACTGCTCAATCATTACATCGAGCTCTGTAAATGGTGGGAAAAAACAAGTGAGCTCAACGCCTCTTATCTTGTTTGAAATATACCCATAAAACAGTTTGTCTGCCGGACAAATTTTCTGTGCAACTTTATAAAATGGCCAGTCGGCAAAGGATGTTTTCGAAGGGTTGTTTATCAAATAATGGCAACTCAAAACGTAAAACAAATGAGCCTTTTGCCTATCGGCTGATACGCCTTTACTAATAAACGCTTGGGCTGACTGTACTATAGATGAAATGTTATCCTCAGAAAAACCGGTTAACTTTGATAATACATGAAGCTCCTGCATTTTATTTAAAACAATCTCTGTGTTAAATCGCTCAAACAATTGCGATAAACAAGTACTAAAACGTGCTGGTTGACTTGTTTCTGTCAAAGCCACCGTAAAAGGATTATTCGTATTTAGATGTTCCAATGCCTTTGTTAGATTTTCTCCATAAGGTAATTTCGGGTATTTAAATGATAATTTAATTAATCGAAAAAGACTTAATGGTTTTTTGATAAAAAAATCTGCATCAGATGAGAGTAATTCAATTTTTGTTGGAATGTTTTCAATTTCACAACGTGGACTAGAAGAACGAATCAAATAAGAATCTTTTGCATCACACTCCATGAAATATGAGGCTAATTCAAAATCAGCCTTCGATAAATAATCCCTTACATTCTCCGATATCAAACTTTTGTTTTTTGGGTGCGTACTAATGTCTATATTTATCGCCTTGTTTCCAGGCGTGGATAAGTTCAGTGAAAGAATTTGATGATTAAGCCCTATCACTTGCGATTTAACATTTAAATGATCAAGCTGATCTAATAGATCAGGTAGTGTAATCTTCTTTCTGTAAATTCATTTAAGGCTGTCGTAAAGGCAAGCC
>CAWVYD010000176.1:0-4277 GCA_963934185.1 uncultured Legionellaceae bacterium
TGAGCGAGCCATGAAGCAAAAGACTCAAAGCCTTATCCTTTAAGTCCCCAATGAGGGGGAGCTCTGTTCTCAATAAGAACTAGATAATATTTTAAGCTACTTGAGTCCAAAGTCCAAATAGTGGTTGCTGACGAATTGACTAAAACCCTTTAATAGCCTGCTCCGTCCATCAAAATACAAACACATGAAAAAGACTTGACGTGCAAAAAAACGAGCAACTTCATCTATGATGTGTATATCAACCAAATTAAATCTTTGATACACTCTGTTCTTATTTTTTCCTTAGAAATCAGTAACTCATGATAAATTTTCAAACAGTATCTCAAGAAATATTTTTACAAGACTACTGGCAAAAAAAGCCACTTTTAATTAAAAATGCCATGCCTGGCTTTACCGCTGGTATTGATGCTGACGAGCTTGCTGGTCTTGCCATGGAAGAAAACATTGAAAGTAAACTTGTTTATGAAACGCCCACGCAATCGCCTCAATGGCACTTAAAGCCTGGGCCCTTTGTAGAGGCTGATTTTAACTCTTGGCCTAAAACGCATTGGACCCTTTTGGTACAAGGCTTGGACCGAATAATTCCTGAGGTATCTCACTTACTTGAGCACTTTAATTTTCTGCCGCAATGGCGAGTGGATGACGTTATGATAAGCGTTGCTGCTATGCAGGGCAGCGTAGGCCCTCATTATGATAATTATGATGTTTTTTTATACCAAGCCAGCGGTCAAAGAAAATGGTCATTAACAACAAAAAATTGCCATGAAGAAAATGCGCTTCCCGGCGTAGACTTACGGATCATGGAAGATTTTCAAGTAGAACAAGAAATCATCTTAAACGAAGGTGACATGTTATATTTACCCCCCCATGTTGGCCATCATGGTATTTCGCTCACAGAAAACAGTATTGGCTATTCCTTTGGTTATCGCAGCTACCAAAGCCAAGAGTTATGGGATAGTTTTGCAGACTATTTATCAGAAACTAAAGACAAAACACATTTGTATAACGACCCTAACTGGAAGGATTTGAATGCAACCTCAGAAATTCCAAAAAGTGCTTATTTAAATGCAAAAGAAGTCATGCTGGAATTATTAAACGATGAAAAAAAATTACAGCAGTGGTTTTCCCGATTTGCCACCCAACTCGATCAAAGCGCTGTTCAATTACTTACCGATCCATTAACCTGCGAAGAAACCTCAAATCTGTTAACGTTTATTGAAACCGTAAAAGAAACGGAACAATTTGTAAGAGAGCTTACATCACGAATTGCTTATCATTTCGATGACAAGTATAAAATTCAACTTTTCATTAATGGTGAAACATTTGATCATCAAAATGCGTGTGACGACTTAGTTAAAATAATAGCCTGTCATCGTATTGTTAAAAGAAAAACATTAATGCCCTTTCTTAAGAATACAAACAACCAGACTTTTTTATATGAGTTATGGAAACAACAATTTTTAATTTTCGGAGAGTAATGATGGAAAATGATGTAAAAACAAAACGCACTGCGTTTCGACAATTTATGGAAAAAAACAAAAAGTGCAATCAAGCATTCAAGATTATAAAAGAATGTTTAGCGCAGGAGTTTCCAAACGACAAAGATAACAATATGAAAGGCAAACAATCCTTTGTTGAAATGATTGATCATAAAACAAATATGGTAGATGATACGCAACTAAAGGCAAGCGATGAGATTGTTATTGAGTCTTATAATCCTGCTTGGCCTAAATTTGCCAGGGCAGAAATCAATGCCATTAAACTCGTTTGTGAAAAACTACCGTTTGAAAGCATTCATCACATCGGTTCAACCGCCGTTCCTGGCTTATCCAGCAAACCCATCATCGATATTTTTATTGTTATTGAAAACATCACAAACGCAAGCAAATGGGTAAAGCAACTTTCAGCAATGGGATACGTTGACTGGCCTGCTAATCCAGATAAAACACACGTACGACTGTTTAAAGGCATGCCGCCTTTTGGTTCTAAACGGACACATCACATTCATATCATCGATAAAAACAATGATATTCTTGAGCAACGCTTGCTGTTTAGATATTTGCTTCGGGAACATAAAAACATTAAACATGATTACGAAGCATTAAAAACCACATTATCAAAAACATCCAAGAACGATCGCGAAGCCTACACCAATGAAAAATTAACGTTCATCAAAAACACTCTACGCGCTAATGGCTATACCAAAGAAATATCTCGATAGTAAGTCATAGTTACGATATTTCACAACAATGCATTATAAGCAGGGTTGTGGAATATTGAATATTGACAAAAGTAGTCATGTAAGTGCATTTTATTTTTTAACATCCGCCTTTTCACAAGTGAAGTGCAATACCCTACGATTTAACATTTTTAATGTAACTTGATTTATGTTTGGCTTCTTTTTTTTAGAAGGCAAATATGAATCAAGTTACATTAAAATAATTAAATCGCAGGGTATTGCACTTCACTTGTGAAAAGACGAAACACAAAAATACATTGTTGCCAAACGCTGTATTGACTACGGCTGCCATTACATAGACTTATCCGATGCCATTGAATTTGTTAACAACATTGATTCGCTAAACGAACAAGCAAAAATAAAACAGGTAATGGTTTGCAGCGGTGCCAGTTCTGTTCCAGGATTAAGCAGCGCCATCATTGATCATTACCTACCTGAATTTTCAGTACTCCAACATGTTGATTACGCCATTGCAACGGCGCAATTAACTAATCAAGGCTTAGCAACAACAGCAGCCGTACTTAGCTATGCCGGAAAACCATTTACAACATTGAATCAAGGGAAAAATAAAGCCATTTATGGTTGGCAGGGATTACGATTAAAGTCATTTTGGCAACTGGGACGTCGCTTTTTAGGTAATTGTGCGATCCCTGATCTTGCCTTATTTCCAAAACGATACCCAACCCTAAGCTCTATTAATTTTAAAGCAAGCTTAGAATTAAAACCTTTGCATTTAATGCTTTGGTGCATGTCCTGGATGGTTCGAATGCGTTTACTGCCAAGTTTGGATAAACTAGCTATGCCCATGCTTAAATTATCTCGGTTATTTGATGTCTTTGGAAATAATAATACAGGCTTTTACATGACGATGACTGGCCTTTCTCCTAAGAAAAAAGAACAGACAATTCACTTTGAGATCTACGCACAAAAAGGGGATGGATTATACATTCCTTGCATTCCCGCAATATTACTCACTGAAAAATTATGCGATGAGCGTTTGAACCAAACCGGTGCAATGGCTTGCATGTGACTCATTAGCCTAACTGAATACTTAAACGCTTTAAAAGCATTAGAGCTAAACATTCAGTGGCAAGAAGTTAGAAATTAAGACGACACACTAAAAGTAAATTACCTTAAAGTACAATCAAAATTGGAGACAAAAAAAAACCTGCTTATTGTTAGAAATAAACAGGTTTTTTTACAGTACAAAAAGTAGCTTAGTACTCTTCTTCTTGGCTCTCGATTTCTGATAATATATCACTTTTTGAGTAATCATTTTTATCTGAAGATGATACAACAACATCCAGCGTTACCATTACGTCTGAATGCAATTGTACGTCAACCGTGTATGCGCCTAAGCTATGGATAGGCCCTAAAGGCATAACCACTTCTTTGCGAGACACTTCAACACCTAAGTCCACAATTAATTTTGTGATCTCATTAATACCAACAGAACCGTATAATTTACCTTCTTCACCAGCTAAGGCTTCAATGCTAAGATTAAGCGCAGTCAATTGCTTGGCACGCCCTTCTGCAACATCTAACTTAGCTTGTTCTTTTTTCTCTAATTCAATACGTTTTCCTTCGAAAACAACTTCATTTGCCTTACTAGCAAACACAGCTTTGCCATGAGGAACTAAGAAGTTTCGAGCAAAACCGGACTTAACAGTAACCGTCTGACCCAAAGTACCTAAATTACGAATTTTTTCCAATAAAATAACTTGCATATTAATAACCTCTTCGTATCTCAAAACTTCAAACAGTACGCAGCATCACTATGATGATGCGTCTGTTGGAGCTTTAACGTTTCTAAAATCAAACCACATATCTGAAAAACCAACCACCATTAACGGTATGAAAGTAAACGGAAATGCAATCAATAAAAAATAACTGGGCAGTAGAACTAATAACCGCCCATTTAACCATCGCCTAACACGCCAGTGCATCAGACTTATGCCTGAAAACACCAAAGGCAACGCACTCACCATTAAAAACATCTTCGCAATTGCACTATCTAAAAGGAGCCCTACCAAGCAAG
>CAWVYD010000177.1:0-4277 GCA_963934185.1 uncultured Legionellaceae bacterium
GGGATTGGTGTGCCCCAATAGCGTTGGCGTGAGACACCCCAGTCTCTTAAGCGGTAATTAACCTTGCCTTTACCAAGCTTGGTTTGTTCAAGCGCAATAATAATGGCTTTGCTTGCCTCTTCAGAGGTTAATCCATCGTAATCACCTGAATGAATCAAAGTGCCTTTTTCAGTCATGGCAGCTTTGTCAGATGCTTCTTTATTAGATAAAGATTGAATGACTGTTTTAATGGCTAAACCGTAACGGTTGGCAAAGTCATAATCGCGTTGATCATGGCCAGGCACACACATGACGGCGCCAGTGCCGTATTGCATAAGTACAAAGTTAGCAATCCAAACAGGAATGATATCGCCTGTCATTGGGTGTTTTACATGAAAAGGCGTGGCGATGCCTTGTTTATCCATGGTGGCAAGTTCTGCTTCGGACACTTTAACGCTGCAGTGATTATTAATGAATGCTTTAATATTCGGCTCTTGCTGAGCAGCTTGTTTGGCAATGGGATGATCGCTCGCTACGGCTAAATAAGTCACGCCCATGAGTGTGTCTGGACGTGTGGTGAAAACGTTTAGGTTTTTAATCTTATCATTATCAATTAATGGAAAGGTGATTTCAGCGCCATGTGAACGGCCAATCCAGTTTCTTTGCATGGTTTTTACTTGGTCTGGCCAGCCATCCAGTGTATCTAATCCTTCTAATAGTTCATCGGCATACGTGGTGATTTTGAGAAACCACTGGGCAATTTCTTTGCGTTCAATGGGCGCGCCTGAACGCCAACCACAACCGTCAACCACTTGCTCATTGGCAAGTACGGTTTTATCGACAGGATCCCAATTTACGATTGAATTTTTTTTGTAAACCAAGCCTTTTTCAAACAGTTTAATGAAAAACCATTGTTCCCATCGGTAGTAACTTGGGTCACACGTTGCAAATTCACGTTTCCAGTCATAGGCGTTGCCTAAGCGTTTAAATTGGATACGCATGTCATCAATGTTTGTGCGCGTCCAATCAGCCGGGTGAACCTTGTGTTTAATGGCGGCATTTTCAGCGGGTAAACCAAAGGCATCCCAGCCAATTGGCTGTAAAACATTTTTACCTAAGGCATGTTGGTAGCGAGAGATAACATCACCCAACGTATAATTTCGTACGTGTCCCATGTGTAACGTGCCACTAGGGTAGGGGAACATGGATAAGCAATAAAACTTTTCTTTGCCTAAATCTTCAGACACAGAAAAACATTGTTTTTTTTCCCAATACGCTTGTGCGTCTTGCTCGATTTGCTCAGGTAGATAAGGATGTTCCATAAGTATTTTAGTATCTTCAGGCTGCATAACGGCTAAGCATACTACCTCTTGATTCAAGCATCAATATTGTAAGGTTATTTATTGTTATTTTTAATAAAAAAAAACCCAGCAATTGCTGGGTTTTTTAAGTTTATTATCTATTGCTATAAAATTTATTCATCATCCCAGCTGAGCGTGCCGCCTGCTTGATATTCAATAACACGGGTTTCAAAAAAGTTTTTCTCTTTTTTAAGATCCATCATTTCACTCATCCATGGAAATGAATTTTCCGCACCAGGGTATTGCTCTGGTAAGCCGATTTGATTTAATCGACGGTTGGCAATGAAGTGTAAATACTCTTCAAACATTTCTGCGTTCATGCCTAAGATCCCGTGTGGCATGGTGTCTTTAGCGTATTGATATTCTAATTCAACACCGTCTTTAACAAGGTCAATCATTTCTTGTTGAAATTTTTCTGTCCATAACTGAGGGTTTTCAATTTTAATTTGATTGATAACGTCAATACCAAAATTCATGTGCATGGATTCATCACGTAAAATGTATTGGAATTGCTCAGACGTACCCACCATTTTATTGCGTCGGCCCATGGATAAAATTTGAGCGAAGCCTACGTAGAAAAAGATGCCTTCAAAAATAACGTAAAAGGCAATCAAATCTCTTAATAAACGTTGATCGTCTTCAAGCGTACCGGTTTGGAAGGTTGGATCGGCTAAGCTTTGAGTGTATGGAAGTGCCCACGTTGCTTTTGCGGCAACAGACGGTAATTCACGATACATATTAAATACTTCTGCTTCGTCCATGCCAAGGCTTTCAATGATGTATTGATAGGCATGCGTGTGCAGCGCTTCTTCAAAGGCTTGGCGCAATAAATATTGTCGACATTCAGGGTTAGTGATGTGCTTATACACAGCCAATACTAGATTGTTAGCAACCAATGAATCAGCGGTTGAGAAAAAGCCAAGGTTACGTTTGATGATCATACGTTCATCATCGGTTAAACCATTTGGATCTTTCCAAAGCGCAACGTCAGCTGCCATGCTTACTTCATTAGGCATCCAGTGGTTAGCGCAACCGGTTAAATATTTGTCCCAAGCCCACCGATATTTAAAGGGTACGAGTTGGTTTAAATCAGCTCGACAGTTAATGATTTTTTTATCATCGACTTGTATACGGTTGGCGCCCATTTCAATGGCTTCTACGCCGATGTTTGCCGTTGTAACGTCAGTGTTATTTTCTATGTTTCTTTCGCTCATGGTATGTTCCTTTAATTAAGTAAATAGTCGTTATTGGCACGCATCGCAGTCTGGGTCTAATATTGAGCATGCTTGAGGCGCAGGGTTGACGTCTACGGCATTTAAGCTGTTATCTGTAATGGTGGATTTTTCTGCATTACTGGCGCCCATGCTTCGTAAATAGTACGTGGTTTTCAAGCCTTTGACCCAAGCTTGCTTATAAATGGTATCCAGTTTTTTACCCGAAGGTTGCGCCATATATAAATTAAGTGATTGGGATTGATCTAACCATTTTTGACGGCGAGACGCAGCTTCAATTAACCAAAGCGCATCAATCTCAAAAGCGGTAGCGTAACGGCTTTTAATGTCCGCTGGAATTCTATCGATTTGTGAAACACTGCCGTTGTAATATTTCAAATCGTTTACCATGACCTGATCCCATAAATCTAAGGCTTTAAGTTCATCAACCAAATACATGTTAAGAACGGTAAATTCACCAGATAAGTTAGATTTAACGAACAAGTTTTGGAACGTTGGCTCAATGGACTGAGATACGCCGCAAATGTTTGAAATGGTCGCGGTAGGTGCAATGGCCATAATGTTTGAATTTCGAATGCCGGTGGTACGCACTTTCGTACGAACGGCTTCCCAATCCATGGTTTGGCTTTTGTCTTGCTCTAAATAATTATTGCGTGCTTCTTGCAATAAATTAATCGAATCAATCGGTAAAATACCTTTAGACCAAAGTGAGCCTTCATAGGTTGGGTAGCTGCCACGTTCTTTGGCTAAATCCGAAGATGCTTCAATGGCGTAATAACTGATGGCTTCCATGGATTGGTCGGCAAACTCAACGGCTGCTTCTGATGCATAGTCTAATTTAATTTTGTAAAGTGCGTCTTGAAAACCCATTAAACCAATGCCAATGGGACGGTGTTTCAAGTTAGAGTTTCTCGCTTGTGGTACGGAGTAAAAGTTAATATCAATCACGTTATCTAACATGCGAATGGCTGTTTTAATGGTGGCTTTTAAATGTTCTTGATCAAGGGCGCCATCAACAATGTGTTGCGGCAAGTTAATGCTGCCTAAGTTACATACCGCAATTTCCTCAGCGCTGGTATTAAGTGTTATTTCAGTGCATAAATTAGAGCTGTGAATAACGCCTTGATGTTGTTGAGGAGAACGTAAGTTACATGCGTCTTTGAATGTTATCCAAGGGTGGCCTGTTTCAAATAATAAGCCTAGCATTTTTCGCCATAAACCAACGGCAGAGAGCGTTTTACTTTGTTTGATTTCGCCATTTTTAGCCATTTTTTCAAAATTAATATACGCTTCTTCAAACGCTTTACCGTATAAGTCATGCAAACTGGGTACGTCATTAGGTGAAAATAAGGTCCAACTTTCATCGTTCATTACGCGGTTCATAAACAAATCCGGTATCCAGTTAGCGGTATTCATGTCATGAGTACGACGTCTGTCATCACCGGTGTTTTTTCGAAGTTCAAGAAACTCTTCAATGTCTAAATGCCAGCATTCCAAATAAGCACAGACAGCGCCTTTTCGTTTGCCACCTTGATTAACTGCAACGGCCGTTGCATCAGCAACGTTTAAAAAGGGCACAACGCCAAGTGATTTACCATTGGTGCCTTTAATTTTTGAGCCCATGGCGCGAACGTTTGTCCAATCGTTGCCTAATCCGCCGGCAAATTTTGACAGCATGGCGTCATCTCTAATGCCGTTATAAATG
>CAWVYD010000178.1:0-4270 GCA_963934185.1 uncultured Legionellaceae bacterium
TCCTAAAGAATACGGCGGTAAAGCTTTTTGCGCCTCAGCGGTATCACGCATTTTAATTAAGCTTTATTCAAAATCCATTTCATGTGCAACCACGGTATCGGTACCTAATTCTTTGGGGCCGGCAGAGCTACTCTTAAAATACGGAAGCGAGCAGCAAAAAAATTATTATTTACCGCGATTGGCAAAAGGCATTGACGTGCCGTGTTTTGCATTAACAGGACCAACGGCCGGATCGGATGCAGCCTCAATTCCAGATCTTGGTATTGTCTGTTGTGATGTGTTTGAGAATAAAGAAGTGTTAGGTGTTCGGCTAAATTGGA
Organism: uncultured Legionellaceae bacterium; assembly: GCA_963934185.1. Lineage (GTDB taxonomy): Bacteria > Pseudomonadota > Gammaproteobacteria > Legionellales > Legionellaceae > CAWVYD01. The sequence continues at coordinate 321 of CAWVYD010000178.1, forward strand.
ATAAGCGATACATTACCTTATCACCCGTTGCCACGCTTATTGGTTTGGCGTTTCGTTTGCAAGATCCTGATCATTTAATAGGCGATGTGTTAGACGTTGGTATTACCTGCGCATTAATCCCTTCAGATTTAAAAGGGGTTACGACTGGGCGACGTCACTTTCCGCTTAATACCGCGTTTATGAACGGACCAACGCAAGGTAGGGACGTTTTCATTCCGTTAGAGTACATCATTGGCGGCGTAGACATGGCGGGTCAAGGTTGGCGTATGTTAATGGAATGTTTGGGTGCTGGGCGTGCGGTGTCATTACCGTCTTCTTCTGTTGGCAGCATTAAAGCCGGCGCTATTGCTACGGGCGCCTACGCGCGAATTCGAAAACAATTTAATGTGTCCATTGCCGATTTTGAGGGCATTGAAGAAGTGCTAGCGCGAATTGCCAGTGAGACTTATGTGTTAAGTGCGGCGACGCGAATGACCGTTGCTAGCATTGATCAAGGTGAAGAGCCAGCGGTTGCTTCTGCCATTTTAAAATACCATACGACCGAAGGCGCAAGACGAGTAAGCATTGACGCTATGGACATTGTTGGCGGCAAAGGCATTTGTTTGGGGCCTAATAATTATCTTGGTCGCGCTTATCAAAATGCGCCCATTGCGGTAACGGTTGAGGGCGCTAATATTTTAACGCGTTGCTTGATTATTTTTGGCCAAGGGGCCATTCGCTGTCACCCCTATTTGCTTGATGAATTACAAAGCGCTGAAGCCAATGACTTAAATAAATTTGACAAAGCCTTTTGGCAGCACGTTGGTCATTTCTTTAGTAATACGGTTCGTTCTTTTTTACTGGGTGTTACTGATGGACGTATCAAACGCTATCGCAACGATCCCCTAAAAAGAGTTATCCAACTTAGTACGCGTTACTCAGCCCATTTAGCGTTTATGGCGGATTTCTCCATGATGTATTTGGGTTCAAAGTTAAAGCTTCGCGAAAAAATATCCGGGCGGTTAGCCGACATGCTGAGTATGCTTTACTTAACCTCGTCTGTTATTAAACAGTTTCATGATGATGGCAGGCCAAGTGAAGACTGGCCATTGGTGGAGTGGTCTTATCGACATTTATTGTATGAATGTGAAACGGCAATGAGAGAGTTGATTGATAATGTTAAATCGCGTTGGATCCGCGGCTTTTTAATTAGCATCGTATTGCCATTAGGCAGGCGTCGCAAACGTCCTTTAGACAGCTTAGGCACAAAGCTAGCTAAAATTCTGAGTACTCAAAATCGTACCCGGCAACGTATTGCCAATGATCTTTATTTAAAGGCAACACCTGGTAATATTCTGGCTGACATTGAAGATGCTTTCATACAGGTGTTATCAAGTGAAGGGTTAGAGAAGAAAGTGCGAAGCGCTTTTAAAAAGGGCAGTATTTCTGGTTTAACCATCTTTGAGCAAATTGCGGATGGCATTAAGCATGGGGTTTTAACCAAGGATGAAGGCTTAAAATTAACCAAAGCAGAAAAAGCCAGGGCGAGGGTTATTGGGGTGGATGATTTTTCAAACGACGAATTAAAAAATTCAATGATAAACAGTAAAGAGGTCGATTGATGTTGTGGTTAAAGGCTTTTCATATTATAACTATGGTTGCTTGGTTTGCAGCGCTTTTTTATTTACCGCGCTTATACGTTTATCATGCCGATGCGATTGATGAGATTAGTTTAGAACGATTTAAACTCATGGAGCGACGCTTATATTTTGGCATTATGTGGCCTGCAGCGTTATTAACCACATTTTTTGGTGGCGTGATGTTGTTTTTTGGTTGGGCTTACTACATGAAAGCCGCCTGGATGCACGCCAAATTATTTTTGGTGGTGTTACTTTGGTTGTATCACCTTTATTGCGGTTACTTACGCCGTCAATTTATTCAAAAAAACACCCATCATACGACACTTTTTTATCGAGTGGTCAATGAAATTCCTACCTTATTTTTAGTTGGTATTGTTATTTTGGTTGTGGTTAAGCCGTTTTAATGACCGGTTTATTTAAGCGTTACCCGTCTTTGATAGGTTTCATTGCGCTGATCACCTGGTCGTTTTCAGCGCTTTTTGGCTCCATGATGAATAACATCCCCATTTTTGAAATGCTTTCCATTATATTTTTTGTAAGTTTTTTAAGCATTTTAGGCAAAGTATCGTTGTGCCATGAGTGGTATAAGTTAAAACAACCTTTGATTATGACCATTGCCGGCATTGCTGGCATTTATGGAAATGATTTTTTTTATTTTGAAGCGTTTAAGTACGCGCCAGCAACACAAGTCGATTTGATTAATTATTTATGGCCTGTTTTGGTCATGCTTTTGTCAGGCGTATTAAGCAAAGAAAAAATGGCAACGTATCAAAAATTTGGTTGTTTGGTGAGTTTTTTTGGTGTGTATGTGTTGATTGCTTATGATGCCACTATGCCTTTTAAACAAAGCTTCCTTCATGGCTATGTCTATGCATTGATTGATGCATTGATTTGGGCCCTGTATGTCTTGATGTGTCGGCGTTATAAAGAGTTACACAGCGAGATGGTAGGGGTGTATTGTTTTGTTGGTATGGTGTTATCGCTGTGCGCGCACACAGTGGCTGAAACCTTTGTCAGCCCAAGTTTATACCAATGGTTAATCATGGTGGCCATTGGCATTTTTTCTCAGGGAATGGCTTATGTTTTGTGGGAAAAAGGCATTAAAAAAGGTAACTTTGCATTATTAACAACGTGCTCTTATTTTACGCCTATTCTATCCATTGCAGTGCTCATTATTTTCTCAAAAGCGCATTATTCTCATACGCTTTTGATAGCAACTTTATTAGTAACGTCTGGCGCACTTATTACAAACCATACCCAACGCAAATAATAATATAGGCCCGATCGTAGGTTAGGAGCGCTTTCATTCGCTCGTATAGGCCTGTGGGCCTTGTGCGGTGATGTGTGTTTTTTAGGGCTACCGCACCAAAAAAGCACGCATCTTTAGTGTCAGGACTCGTTAGCACAACAAAGTGAATTTAAACACGATTAGAAACAGGTACCTGGGTAGTTAAAAAAAATTAATCTGTTACTAATTCAAAATCTTCTTTAGTCGCGCCGCAATCTGGGCAAAACCAATCTTCGGGTACGTTGGCCCATAAGGTACCTGGTTCAATGCCATCTTCTGGCCAACCGTCAGCTTCGTCATAAATCAAACCGCAGATAACGCAAATGAATTTTTTATGTTGTGTAGACATGGTTATAAATCACTCTTTGTAGATAAAAAAGCGTAAGTTTATCTTAAGATGTCTCTGGGTGCAAAATGAGATATAATTTTACCAATTTTTTATTTGAGGAAGTGTTTGATGAATCAAAGTGAAACGTTATTTGAAAGAGCCAATCATGTGATCCCGGGTGGCGTCAATTCGCCGGTGCGTGCGTTTAAAGGCGTAGGCGGCGATCCTATCTTTTTTAAGCGAGGCTCAGGTGCGTATTTAGTCGCTGAAAACAATAAACGTTACATTGATTACGTGGGTTCTTGGGGGCCGCTAATTTTGGGGCATGCTCATCCAGACGTATTAAAAGCGGTTAAAGCAACGCTTGAAAAGGGCATGAGCTTTGGCGCGCCAACCGAACTTGAAGTGTTGCTAGCAGAAAAAGTGGTTGAGTTAATGCCAAGCATTGAAAAAGTGCGCATGGTGAGTTCTGGCACTGAAGCGACAATGACGGCCATTCGTTTGGCTCGCGGCGTTACTGGTCGCAATAAAATTGTTAAATTTGTGGGTTGTTATCATGGTCACAGTGATTGCTTATTAGTAGAAGCGGGCTCTGGTTTATTAACGCTTGGCATTCCTGGTTCTGCTGGCGTACCAGAAGCCGTAGCGGCGGATACGTTAACTGTGCCTTATAACGATGAAGACGCATTGGCAAAAATATTTGACAAATATGGTG
>CAWVYD010000179.1:0-4266 GCA_963934185.1 uncultured Legionellaceae bacterium
GCTTATTTTTTTCTCAGCCTTCTTTTTTTCTTTTTGCCATTGCTCATTGCCTAAGCGATGCAAAGGCGCATTTTCCACCGCGCCGCCAGTGTAGCGACTGATCAGATGAAGTGAGGTAACGGGCACGTATATTTTCGATTCTTCGGCGTAATGAATGACAAGAAACTCATTGGCTTGCTCATTGGTAACAATGGTTTGAAGGCCTTGATAACGGCCAACGCCATGCTCAATGTGCACAATCGGCGCGCCCATTTTTAATTCGGCAAGCGAGCGAATGATAACGTCTGGGTCGAAACTCTTTTGCCTTTTTTGGCGGATGATCGTATCACCAAAAAATTGCCGCTCAGTGATAATGATGCATTTTTCATCAACAAACTCGCAGCCATCTTCTAGCGGCGCTTTGCATAAGGCAAGCGCGGGTTTGTCCGTTACAAAGGCCTGCCAAGTCGGCACTTGAGTAATGCGTAAGGACGCGTCGTTTAATAAGTCTAAAAAGACTTCTTTACGGCCTTCGCTCTCGGCAACGATTAATACCGACGTATTGGGTTTGTCTGCGAGGTATTGAGTTAACGGTTCTAACGGTTGCGCTCGTTTTTTATCAATGCTCAAATCATCGCAGGGCGCAATGGCTTGATTAAAGTGTTTTTTGTGCGCTTGATTTAATGAGGTATGCGTTTCTTGCTTAATCATTGAAAACAAGGTTTCAACCGGCGTGAATAACGCGCTTACCGGCAAAATGGGCCGCATGATATCCGAGCTTCGTTGTTCATAACGCGCGTGAATGTCTTGCAAATAGCGCTCGGCTTCGTCATGCAAGTCATTCATTAAAAAGAGTTCTGCCTCATCACTAAAGTAGTTAAACAAGCTGGCACGTTCTTCAAAAAACAGCGGTAAGTAATACTCAATGCCAGAAGGCAGTATGCCTTGACTGACGTCATTATAAATAGGGCAGCGGCTGGCTTTGCCGGGAAAGGTTTCGCGCCACTGCCTGCGAAACAGGCTGATGGCTTTTTCATCCATCGGCAATTCGTGCGCCGGTAACAGATGAATCTCATCAAAATTTTCCAAGCTGCGCTGAGTGTCTTCATCAAAGGTTTTTATCGATTCAATGTCATTGTCAAACAAATCAATGCGCAGCGGGTGAGGCACGCCGCTCGGAAATACGTCAATCAGTGAGCCTCTAAACGCGCATTCACCTGGCTCCATCACCTTATTAACGACGGTGTAGCCAGCATTAATGCACTGCTTTTTAAAAATGTCTGGCTGAAAGTCATCACCGCATTTAAGCGTTATGTGAAATTTATCAAAATATTCCGGCGGGCAGACCGCGCCCATTAAGGTTCGTATCGGTATAAAAAAAACATCATCGCTGTTGGTCAGTAATTTCGATAAACAAGCAATTCGCTGCGAAATAACCGATTGATGAGGCGATAACACGTCATAAGCGAGCGTGTCCCAGTCCGGAAATTGATGAGTCTTGAGACTAGGGTTAAAAAATAACAGTTCTTTTTCAAGCACCTGTGCAAAGTGTTGATCAGGCGTAACGACAATGCTTTGCGCGATTTTGCCAGACAATAAGTCGCTAAGTTTTCTCGCCAGAGAGGCACCATAAAGCTGGTTAAAATGAGCGGAGGGCATGATCAACGTTACACCTAGTGAAAAACGAAATGGCGCTGACTATAACAAAAAACCATAGGACTTTACAAAAAATCATTGACTAACGTTAAACAGCCTTAAGGATTATTGATCTACAAACGAACTAGACCTTGATATAAACGGGGCTTTAATTTCCAATTTATTAGGTTGATGTCATTTTTTATGATGCAATTCGAGATTTATATCATTACTTGATTTCACAGTGTGGTGGGCTATTATTAACTTAAGTGTTAATAATAGACCCAATGAGGTAATGCATGCCCACACAAGGTGATAATACCGTGGAAAAAAAAGATGGATATACCGTTGGTAAATTTGTTAAAGACATTTTCAGCGTGCCTGCAGCTGTTATTATTACAGGTATATCTACCCTAGCCAGAATCGTCACAGCCGGCTTGGCTTTTGGGGGGGCTTCTTTAACGAATGGTTTTTTTAAAGTATTTGGTGGTTTAGCTATAGGAGCCGCCGAAGGCGTTAATTTATTGAGAAAAGGCTTAGGTTACATGGCTGTCTAAACCTGCACAAAATGCGTGTGGTATGGCAGCTGGTTTAGGTGCTGAAGCATTTAAAATAGGACGCAAAGTCGTTGGTTTTGGCACTGGTATTGTCGCTGAAGGCGGCAATCAATTAATTCGTGGCGTGGCAGCTTTGATAGCGGGTTCGCTAGGTAGCTTAGTGGGTGGTTTTTCTGGTGCGGAAGCCTGGAGTACTAAGACTTTTAACTCGTTCCCCGCCACAGGCAGTTCGTTTAAAGCCGTGTCAGATCGTGTTGGTGGTAAGCCGTACCAGTTTGGGGAAATGTATACAACCGTGTCAAAATTGATTTGTGATGGTACCAAAGACGCTCGAAAAAATGCGTTTAACAACATGCTTACATCTATTGGTGGTTAGAAATTTTCAAGTATATATAACTCTAATATAGACAAGGTTTTTGGTGAGAATGCTTTGTTTAATCAAAAGCTGGCAAGCACGCTAGCAAAAAAACGTTAGGCGGTGTTGTAGATAAAACAAAAGGTTACTTCGAACAGGTAGAGGGAAGTATAAAGTCAGATTTTTCTGGAATAAAGTCCATAACGGATGTGGGAGTAGTAGGGGTTGGTGGTCTTGTGGCTGTGCCTTTGGTAGCACCAACTTATGTTTTGAAAGGGCTGGGTAATGCTGGAGTGGGTGGTGTATTCAATGGGATTGCTAAGGCAATCACATTCCCATTTCGAAACGTTATTCGGGCTGCTAAACAAGATGGCAATACTTGGGATTTGTTTAATAGCGATATGAAAGAGCTGGACGAGAATACTTTTTCTCAGACAGCAACGACACCCACACCCACAACGTATGCACCACCAGCTGAGGCAGCCCTTCCGCCTGGGGGTAATGCTTCTTCGAAAGCAGATCAAACAACACGATTGACAAACGTATACAAGAAAGCCCTTACAACGATGGAGGATGGAAGTGGAAGTAAACTTGAAATAGCAGCAGCAACGTTAACAGTGACGCCTGCTGCAGTGACGTGCGCAAGTGTATTGTATAGTGGTAATGTAGAACAGATAGCAATAGCGATGCTAAAGGCTTACGTCGTTGCCAACTATTCAGGTACGCTGAATCTATCTGACGACAAGAATGTAAGTAAAGCAGCTGAAAGCATGGACCCACCAGAAGTTAAGGGAGCTAATGAAGTATTAAAAGCCGCATTGGAAACGTGTGTTAAAGCGATGGTCTTTAAGGAAGCGCCTGCTTCGGAGACTACACGAGCAAAATATTCTTTTTCTTCTGATGCTGAAAACTATTTACCTATTAGCTCAAAAGGACCTAAATGACATTGAATTAAGGAAGTCATGAGCGAAAACGGTTGCATTTCAGTGTTGAAAGGGCCAAATACATCACAAAAAATCATTGATTAAATTTGCGCACTCGTTAGGTTTTTCAACATGCAAATGGTGGCCGCAATCAAGTGTTTTAAGGTTTAGGTTTGAAACCGCGTCTAAGCGGGGTTGATAATCACTTGGCTTAATCTTAAAGCCTTGACTGGCGTTAATTAATAAGGTCGGCGCTGCTATCTCTTTTAAAAAAGCCACGGTTTGTGCTTCGGTCATTTTTAAAGGGGAGGGCAAAAGTAATCGCGGGTCGTGTCGCCATTGAAAGACGTCATCAATGCGTTTAAGACCGCGCTCAACAATGGGTCCTACGAATGAAGCCGCTAAATAACCACTTGCGCCTCTGTGTTCACACGCGCTGTCAATCGATGCGTAGTTTCGTACCCGTTTCTTTTTTAGTGCGTTTAATTGCTTAAAGTAGGTTTGATACTTTAGGGCCGATTCGTCTGCTGGCGTGGTTAAAGGGCCTATGGCGTCAAGCAAAATTAATGTTTCAATGCGATCAGGAATGCTGCCAGCAATGATGCTTGCCAAACAAGCGCCGAGTGAATGACCGATTAAAATGCATTTATTGGCATGAAAGGCATTAATTGTTTCAATCAGTTGTGATACGCCGTCAATAAAATGATAATAGGCGTAAGACGGCAAATGAGCGCTGTGGCCATGGCCAGGTAAATCAATGGCAATGCTGTGAGGGTAATCGATGAGAGGTGCTAGCGCGTTAAAACTAGCGGCGTTG
>CAWVYD010000180.1:0-4232 GCA_963934185.1 uncultured Legionellaceae bacterium
ATACCTATTATACATGAATGGTATCGGTCATTTGAATTTGATATAGCTATATCACGCTCAATACCCCACCAGATTGTGCGCTAGCATCACTGTATTCAGAAACGTCGCCAAACCCTTGTTCTTGACTGTGAGCTTGCCGTGAATGGTGGCCTTGATGACCCATAAAACCCGTATGCTCTGTTGATTCATCAAGATCGTCTTCTTGATTATCCACCATATAAGATGCCCCGCAAATTAACGCACTGGCAAGCACACAGGTAAATAACGTAATACTCGCCCCCATCATAAAACTCCAGGCAAACAGTGATACGGATGTTGCGGCAAAGATCATGGCAATGGCTTGAGGATACTCTGTAATGGTTAAAAACCCTTCATACCATGCCTGTTGGAACAGCGCTTTCTGGCACTCTTTCGGCCATTCGGCAAAATTATTTTTATCAAGCAGATATTTCCAAAATCCTCGCCGTACATCCACGTCATTAAGCTGCATCATAAAAGGAGTTAATCCTTCTCTTGCCGCGCTTTGCACTCGTTTATAAAAAATATCCGTCTCTTTAACCTTACTCCAAAATGTCAGTCCCATGATCCGTCTCCTTTATGACTAAAAGCTGAGCTTAACTAAAACCACTCAGGTCGTCAAAACATTTAAACTTGACACGCCTACCTTATGTTCCTACCATTCTTTACAGTGTACGTTCCTAATATAAGTTGTATCTCCATAATGAAAAAACGCGTTGTAATTACCGCCATGGAAGTGGTGAGTTCTTTGGGTACTGGTATTGATTTGTTTTGGCAAAATTTGGTCGCGGGAAAGTCGGGCATTGCAACATTAACCACCTACGATACCAGCCCTTACCCCACACAATTTGGCGGTGCCATTACGGATTTTAATTTGGATGACTACCCGCATTTAAACAAACCCAAGCGTTATTCTAAAGCCACACAAATGGCTATGTATTGCGCCAAAAAAGCCGTTGAGAAAAGCGGTTTAACCACCGATGAACTAAAAAACACTGGCACCATTATTGGTACTGGCCTTGGCGGCAGCCCAGAATCTGAAGAAGCGTATCGCTTCTTTTATGAAGGCAAATGGCGTAAAGTACCCGCCCTAACCATTACTAAAGGCATGCCCAATTCCATTGCCAATATGATTGGTATCGAATGCGGCTTACAAGGTAAAAACCTTACCATCAGTAATGCATGCAACAGCTCAGCCGAAGCCATTGGTAGTGCGTTTGAACAAATTCAATGGGGGAAATTGCCTATTGTCGTATGCGGCGGCAGTGAGTCTATGCTGTGGGAATCAATCATGTCGGCTTGGTGTAAGTTACGTGTTATGTCCACTCAAAATGAAACCCCTGCACACGCCTGTCGTCCGTTTGATTTAACACGCGATGGTATGGTCATGGCCGATGGCGCCGCCATATTAGTCCTCGAAGACTTAGATCACGCGCTGGCGCGTGGCGCCAAACCCATTGCTGAAATTGTCGGCTTTGGTTCTTGCTGTGATGCTTTTCATATCACCGCCCCGTCGGTTGATGGCCAAGCGCGCGCCGTTCAATTGGCGCTGGATGATGGCAAAATTAATTCTAACGACATTCAACACATCAGCGCGCATGGCACGTCCACCAAACTTAATGACGTAACAGAAACGAATACCATTAAAAAAGTCTTTGGTGAACGAGCCTACGACATTCCCACCTCATCCATTAAGTCGATGCTTGGCCACTCCATTGGCGCAGCCGGTGCACTTGAAATTGCAGCATTGGCATTAACACTGCGAGATAACATTATCCCGCCCACCATTAATTTACACACGCCTGATCCAGAGTGCGATTTAGATTACGTGCCAAATACCGCGCGCAAACAAATCGTTGATTTGGCACTTAGTCAACACTTTGCCTTTGGCGGCGCAAATTGCGCACTGGTATTAAAATCATATTAAAGTCTCTTTTTTATAAGCGCGTTAATAAATGCGCTTTTTCTCACACTAGGTAACCCTGATTATGACAACCCCTTTAGTACTCGTAGATGGCTCTTCTTATTTTTTCCGCGCGTTCCATGCCTTACCGCCACTGAGCAATTCAGCAGGCCAGCCTCTCGGCGCTGTGTATGGTGTGGTAAACATGATAAAACGCTTAATTAAAGACTATCAACCAGAGCGCATTGCCATTGTTTTTGATGCCAAAGGCAAAACCTTTAGAGACGATCTCTACCCGGCATACAAAGCCAATCGCCCGCCCATGCCAGATGATTTACGCAGTCAATTTCAACCAATGGTTGACGTACTTGATGCCATGGGGTTACCTCTTTTAATCATTGAAGGCGTTGAAGCCGATGATGTGATTGGCGCGCTCGCGGTTCAAGCAACGGCAGCGTCCATCGATACGGTTATTTCCACGGGCGACAAAGACATTGCCCAGTTGGTTAATCAACATGTGACTTTAATTAATACCATGTCCAATACGTCCATGGACATTGCCGGCGTTGAAGAAAAATTTGGCGTTGCCCCAAGTCTTATCATTGATTATTTGGCGCTGATTGGTGACACCTCCGATAACGTACCTGGCATTAATAAAGTTGGCCCCAAAACAGCCGTCAAATGGCTTAAAGCTTACGGTGATTTAGACGGCGTGGTCGCCAATGCGGATAAAATCACTGGCAAAGTAGGCGAATACTTACGCGCCGGTTTAACTCAGCTTGCCCTATCAAAAGAATTGGTTACCATTAAAACCGATTTAGACTTACCCCTAGGCCTTGATAACCTTGTGCCTGAAGCGCCCAACAATGAAAAATTACTCGAGTTGTTTCAACAATTTGAATTTAATACCTGGCAGAAACAACTTAAAAAAGACAACGGCATTGAAGAGGTGGTAGCCAAAGTCATCACTCACTATCATAGCGTTACCACTCAAGAAGCCTTTGATGAATTAGTCTCTCGTTTAACGCAAGCCAAGCAGTTTGTTTTTGATAGCGAAACCACCAGCGTGGACGCCATGAACGCCTCCTTAGTGGGCTTATCCTTTTCATTTGAAAAACACAGCGCTTACTACATTCCATTAGCTCACCAAGCAGGTGAACAATTAAATAAAGCTGACGTGTTAACGGCTTTAAAACCCATTTTTGAAAACGAATCGATTATAAAAATCGGTCAAAATTTAAAATATGACATCACCATTTTGCGTCATGAAAACATTGGAGTACTCGGCCCTTGTTTTGATACCATGCTTGAATCCTACGTATTAAACAGCGCTCAAATACGCCACAACATGGACGCCATGGCTTTAAAGTTTTTAAATCATCAAACCATTAAATTTGAAGACGTTGCCGGCAAAGGCGCCAAACAAGTCACCTTTGATTACGTTGATCTTGCACAAGCCAGCCCTTACGCCTGTGAAGACGCCGACATTACCTTGCAACTGCATAACTACTTAATGCCACGCGTAAAAGCCATGCCTAAAGTACGTAACGTGTTTGACGTGTTAGAAATGCCGCTTATGCCTATTTTAGCCGACATGGAATATCGCGGTGTGTTAATTGATAAAGACATCTTAGCCAAACAAAGCGTTGACCTAACCAAACAATTAAACGAGCAACAAACCGAAGCCTTTGCCCTTGCTGGCAAAGAATTTAATATGAATTCGCCCAAGCAATTACAGGTCATTTTATTTGAAGAATTAAAATTACCTGTCATCAAAAAAACCCCCAAAGGCCAACCATCTACCGCAGAAGGCGTGTTACAGGAACTGGCTTACGACTACCCATTACCCAGCATTATTTTAAAATATCGCAGCCTTCATAAATTGCTTAGCACCTATGTGGATGCCTTGCCAAAACGCATTAATGAACGCACTGGCCGCGTCCATACGTCTTATAATCAAGCCGTTACCGCCACTGGTCGTTTGTCATCAAGTGAACCCAATTTGCAAAACATTCCGATTCGAACGCCGGAAGGTCGGGCCGTACGTAAAGCGTTTATTGCACCGGCAGGTTACCAATTGCTTGCCTGCGATTACTCTCAAATCGAACTTCGCATCATGGCGCATTTATCGCGCGACGAAGGCTTATTAAGCGCCTTCGGCCAAGGCTTAGACATTCACAAAGCCACTGCCAGTGAAGTCTTTAATACGCCGTTAGAAGAAGTAACGACTGAGCAACGCCGACGCTCAAAAGCGGTCAATTTTGGTTTAATTTACGGCATGTCTGCTTTTGGCTTAGCCAAACAACTTGAT